>NZ_CDLKIE010000460.1:0-3153 GCF_975902315.1 Kaarinaea lacus
ATGCAGTACTTTTTGATTGATTAACGTTGTTTGGTGGTTTCGGTGTTTGTGAGTCTAAGCTATCAACCATATCCCGGGGAGTATCTTGGCCTCCAACGAACAGCCATATGCCAAATGCGACAGTCGTGGCAGCGATAATATGTGTCAGGATATTTATTTTCAAAGCTTGAACTCTTTATCGACGAAATGATAAAACAGAGCAATAGACATATATTATTGAGTTTAACACAAACTGTCTGATTGATTTGCCAACGCCGGGGGCAATTGTTATATACTTATTACACTGTTTAAAGATGAATCCTCCTTTTCCATTTATGCAAGGCCATGTCTCCGAATTTTTTTAGACACAAAAAACACTTAACAGTGAGTTTATTCGCGTTAACATGCGGCCTGACAATGCTATTTATCACAAGCTGCATTCACGCCGAATCTACAGTCAAAAATACCATTAATGTCGAGGTTACTACACACCTGGGCGACAAGCAGACATTTCAACAGGGCGATGTCATTTCTTTTCTGATTAGTCTTGACCAGGACGCTTTCGTGTTAATGGTTTATGAAGATGCAGAGCGTAATATCGTACAAATCATTCCCAATCGTTACCGACAAAGCAATCGCTACGAAACAGGATTGTTTATGTCAGTACCCAATCGGGATGAACCTTTTGAGTTTGTAGTGAGTCCACCTTTCGGAAAAGAAACAATATGGGTATTTGCTTCAGAGAAAAAGTTCCCGGAATTACCCGGAGTGGAACTGGAGAATGGGCTTAAAAAATTATCCGGTGGCTTTTCTGATATCCTTTCCAAAATTCGGGCGCAGCGCTCCAGGCTGTCTTATGGTGAAACCAGTACCACGATCACCACGATGGCCAGGTAATCCAGAATGACTACTATTGCCAACAAATTGTGGCAGTAAAAAAAGGCGCACTCAATGTGCGCCTTTAAAAATACTACCCAGGAACTACCTTGATTTAAATATAGCTCGTATATTGATGCAATCAATGTGAGACTTGCCTTCATCAGCATAATGTTCTTCCACATCGTGCGTTTGTTTCAAACTCGATATGCGACAAATACGCAAACAATGTCTTAAAAGATTTTCAGCGCGATAGTCCGCACATCGATTGAACGCAACGTTTTTGGCTTCTTTCCCGCCGCAAGGCCGTAACGCTCTTCCACCGGTCGTCCCTGATGGTTCGCGCAAATGCCACATGAGCAAGCGCAAGCTCACGCAAATGAATGTGTTATTGCCAGGTATTCATCAGGCCAGGACAATGACAGGGATCATGCTTTATTTATCCAAAATCCGCGATACTGTTGACCAATCTCATTAGAAGGTGTGGGTGCTGGCGATAAAAGGATGAGGAAATTTTTAGATTCGCTAACTACACTTTAAAAACTTTTATTCTGATCGAATGCGGCAATACCCATAATTGTTCAACACTCAGCCAGGGTTCACATGAGATGTGAATAATATGTCAGTGATCTATACCGGGTGTGTAGCACCGCAATTGACGACTGACTTATACATGCGGTGAAACTTACAGGCAGTGAAAACCACCGATAAACTGGGGTAATAATGGATACATAATTTCTATCCCCACCTGAATATAGCTGATTGGCTATATTAATATATACTGATATATAATGCGTTTCCGTCACTTGCAGGACTAAAAAATGGCAGTAAATACAAAGACTAACAGTAGCGATACCGCAAACTCTGACGACAGTATCGAAGTCAAAAACACCACTTGTTATATGTGCGCCTGCCGCTGTGGCATCCGCGTCACACTACGCAATGGTGAGGTACGATTTATCCAGGGCAACCCGGATCACCCTCTCAACAAGGGCGTGCTGTGCGCCAAGGGTTCATCCGGCATCATGAAGCAATATTCCCCTGCCCGGCTCACTAAACCGTTGCGCCGCAAACCGGGATCCGATCGCGGCGACAATGAATTCGAAGTCATCAGCTGGGATGAAGCCTTCAATATCATGGAGGAGCGCTTACGCCATTTGCGCGAAACCGACCCCAAGAAATTTGCCCTGTTCACAGGTCGAGACCAGATGCAGGCCTTGACCGGTTTGTTTGCCAAGCAATACGGCACACCTAATTATGCCGCCCACGGCGGATTCTGCTCCGTTAATATGGCCGCAGGTATGATTTACACCATGGGTGGTTCCTTCTGGGAGTTTGGCGGCCCTGACCTGGATCGATCACGCTTGTTCATTATGTTCGGCACCGCGGAAGACCATCATTCCAATCCATTGAAGATGGCCCTTTCCAAATTTAAACGCGATGGTGGCCGCTTTATTACGATTAATCCGGTTCGCACCGGGTATTCCGCCATTGCCGATGAATGGGTACCCATTAAACCCGGTACCGATGGCGCGTTAATCCTGGCGCTAATTCACGAAATTATCAAACAGGGATTGTATGACCGCGAATTCCTCATCCAGTACACCAATGCCGCGCAAATGGTGAACCTGGATAAAGATTCCGATGACTATGGTTTGTTAGTGCGGACTGAGGAAGAAGATACCGCGCACCTGGCACAACCCCAGGATCAGGTATGGTGGGATCGCCATGCCAACAAACCGGTCATGACTCATACGCCGGGTGTTGATCCGAAATTATTAGGTGAATACACACTGGAAGATGGCACACCCGTAAAAACCGCATTCCAAATGCTGGTAGACCGCGTGAAAGATTACACCCCGGAATGGGCAGCCAACATTACCGGTATTCCTGCGGAAACCATCAGCCGCCTGGCTCATGAAATGGGTATCACGGCCCGCGATGAAAAAATTGAATTACCGATTGCCTGGACGGATACCTGGGGCAACGACCATGAAGCGGTTGTCGGTAACCCGGTTTCCTTCCATGCCATGCGTGGACTGGCAGCGCACTCCAATGGTTTCCAGACCATTCGAGCGCTATCTATATTAATGACCATTCTGGGGACTATTGACCGACCCGGCGGTTTTCGTCATAAAGCCCCGTTTCCACGGCCAATACCGCCCTGCCCTAAAACGCCTAACGGCCCACAAGGTGTTAAACCCAATACTCCATTAGGCGGTATGCCATTGGGCTGGCCTGCCGATCCCAATGATTTATTTGTTGATGACAAGGGCAATCCTATTCGCATCGACAAAG
>NZ_CDLKIE010000461.1:0-4700 GCF_975902315.1 Kaarinaea lacus
GCGCTTAACAGCATTTCACCTTTATCGGGCTGCAGCAAACTCACCATGCCATTGCACAAATTACCCTTTTCATGCATTTGCAATAAAACCCCTTGCAGGGTTTCCTGCAAATTCAGGGATTGACTTAATACCTGGCTGACACGGTATAAAGTATCCAGCTCTGCCACCAGCATTTCAGCTCGACCCGTGGCGTCGTTGTATTCTTGAAATTTTTGGGACATTCTATCTGCCATAAATTCAATCGCTTCTACAAACCTGAACGACTATTTGTTTAAGATGGGAAGTTCTACTGTGATGCGGCAACCACCCTTTTCAGGTGTAAAGATGCTGATACTGCCTGAGTGTTCATTTACGACCTGTTGTGCCATTACCAGCCCCATACCTGCCCGCTTTCCTGCCTTTCCTTTAGTGCTAAAAAAGGGTTCGAATATTTTGACTTTCAAGTCTTCAGGAATACCAGGACCCGAATCTTCTATAACCACCTGAATAATGTCGGCTGTTGGATGTAAGGTTGTCACATTGAGCTCTCTTCGAACCAGGTTTTTTTCATCCATGGCATCGAGTGCATTATCGATGATTTGCTTAAACATGCCTCTCAATTGAGATTCCTTACCGATCAGTTTCGGCAGTAGGGGCGTTGGTTGCCAGTCAACAACAACGCCGCGTTCTAATAATCTGTCAGTCGACACAGATAAAACCTCTCTTAACAGTTGATTGACATCAACAGATTTTGCAGCTTCTTTCGCCTCTTCAGGCATCGAAGCCCTTAAGGTATCCATCGCTTCTGTTCCGGCCGCCAGGGCCTGTTGCAATACATTGATCAATGGATCTTCGTTACTGGTACCTGATTTTCCATTTGACCGTCGCTCCAACATTCCTTCAGCGGCGGATATCATATTCAGAGGAACCTGTAATTGAAATATCGCACCGGCCACCGTTTCACGAACACTTTGAACCAGTTCCTGCTCGGCCATTAATGCTTTCATGGCATTTAACCGTACATCCTCTTGTTGGCGCTTGATCTGGGTAATTTCACTGGCCAACAACAATAGATACTCCTGTTTTTCCGCGGCGAAGAAATTATCCGCACTGCTGTCTTTTTCCTTAAACGGTATGACAGAACATGAAAACCAGCGTGGTTCAGATTTACCGGCCAGATGAAAACTGATTTCGTGCCCAGTAATGCCTTCGTTTGAATAAAGCGTGTTTTCGAATTCTTCTCCCAAAGAGTCCCGTATCGTTTGCAGGCATTCCAGAGCGGGTTCTTTACCACGCATGTCTGACACCAGCGCTTTATAGGCAAGGTTATCCAGAATCACTTTACCGGAATTATCTAACAAAACGATTATTACTGGTGCAGAATCAACAACGGATTCAATAAGAGATTTTTGATTTTCCAGTTCCTGTTGCAACCGATAAAAATCAGTGACATCGCGATGAATGCCCAGGTAATGGATTATCTCACCCTCGGCATTTACCACCGGCGCTATTGTTAAGTTGGCAAGATAACGCTGACCGTCTTTGCGACGATTCACCAATACGCCATTCCATGGTTGCTTCTGTAACAGGCGTCCCCACATGGTTTCATACACAAGGGGCGGTGTGACCCTGTCGGATAATAATGATTCGTTACAGCCAATCACTTCTTCGGCTTCATAACCAGTCACTCTGGTAAACGCAGGATTAACATACAGGATATTTGCTTTCGTATCGGTAATTGAAATAGCAATGGCCGATTGCTGTACGGCCTCAAAGAACAACCATGCTGGCAAAGTATCTGTCCAGTTATCAAACTGTTGAATCGTCCCCTTCATATTCATTACCTTTTATGTCAAAACCATTTATTACAACTGACTACTTAAAATCTTTGTTCATCGTTTTACAAAACATGGCAGAAAATAATTCATCACGTTTATACTGAACGACAGCTGAACACTTGTAAGATAAACGCTAATCTACGTTGCCTGTTTTTAAAAACTGCCTGTCACCCCGCACGTTTCAATAGTACCCCTGCAAATAACGCGCCCTTTAGTCAAACACATTGTTCTACGAAAGAAAACAGACTATAAAAGCCTATGTTTTGTAGCATTTACTACAAAACAATACAGTTACTAACCTGGCATGTGATAAATAAAACAACATAAAAAAAGCACTATCAATGTGCGCAACGCGTTAATGTAGTGCAACGATATTGCAAACCTCTGTTTTTATTCATCCCCACTAATTTACTCAGCTATAAACATTTACTCTTTTTTCGCGTGGCATGCTTGATGCTATTCCACTGTTAACCAATGGAAAAAGTGATATGAGTGAATACTTTTTTATTTTATTAGGCACGGCTTTAGTCAATAACGTCGTGCTGGTGAAATTTCTGGGCCTGTGTCCATTCATGGGTGTATCTAACAAACTGGATACAGCACTAGGCATGGGTTTCGCCACTACATTTGTGCTGACCATAGCCGCTGTATCAAGCTGGTTAATTGAACACTTCATTCTTGCCCCGTTGAATATCGAGTTCTTGCGTATCATCGCTTTTATTCTGGTGATCGCTGCGGTTGTGCAGTTTACGGAAATGTTTGTCAGGAAAACCAGCCCGGTCCTCTATCAAATGCTTGGCGTATTTTTGCCATTGATTACTACCAACTGCGCTGTTTTAGGCGTTGCTCTTTTAAATTTGCAGGAAGACAACACGTTTCTACAAAGCGCTTTATACGGTGTAGGCTCCGCACTGGGATTTACCCTGGTCATGGTGTTATTCGCAGGTTTAAGGGAACGACTGGCATTAGCCAACGTACCAGAAGCATTTGCCGGAGCGCCCATCGGATTTATCGTGGCCGGTTTGTTGGCGATGGCATTTATGGGATTTACCGGATTACCGGTGAAGTAAAATCAAGCGTATTTAATCAGGCGAAAATTATTTTATCGCGAAGGAAAATGGAGAATTAACATGCTAGCCGCGATCGCAAGCTTAACAGCCTTAGGTTTAACACTCGGCACTATTCTTGGCATGGCTGCGAAAAAATTTAAAGTGGAAACTAATCCACTGATCAATGAAGTCAATGAAATGCTTCCCGGTACACAATGCGGACAATGTGGTTTTACAGGATGCAATCAGGCCGCTGAAGCTATTGTAGAAGGTGAAGCACCTGTTACTGTTTGCCCGCCAGGCGGAAAATCACTGGCTGAAGAGCTCGCGCAAAAACTGGGAGTGACTGTGGATTTATCCAACATGAAAGAGGAAGAGCCCATTTTTGCCAAAGTAAGAGAAGCAACCTGTATCGGCTGTACACGGTGCTATAAGGTTTGCCCCACCGACGCGATTGTCGGCGCACCTAAACAAATCCATGCTGTTATTCGCGATGCCTGCACCGGTTGTAAAGCATGCATCGATGTTTGTCCTACGGAATGCCTGGTGGCGATTCCTATTCAGAAAACATTACAGACCTGGCATTGGCCCAAACCGGCCATGGCAGCTTAAGCCATGTAATTAAGCACAAGTCATTTTGACGGTTGTCTTTATAAAGATTATGAAAGCTATGAAGGTATTGTATGCGGTTATTTAAGTTTCGTGGTGGCGTTCACCCTGATGATCACAAACAGGCAACTGCCAGCAAGGCCATTGACGTCATGCCTGTACCTGAATTCCTGTATGTTCCGGTACAGCAACACATAGGTGCACCCGCAGAACCCGAAGTCAGCATCGGTGATAAAGTATTAAAAGGACAACTACTGGCCCATAGCCAGGGCGCAGTTTCTGCGCCTGTGCATGCACCAACCTCTGGTGTAGTGCACGATATTACATTACATACTGCACCGCACCCCTCAGGTTTACCGGTAAAAACTATCATTATTAAATCGGATGGCGAAGATCGTTGGGGGAATTCCGTTGCGCCTATCGATCCTTTCCAGTTATCGGCTGAAGAAATTGCACTTCGGGTCGGCACCGCAGGTGTAGTTGGTATGGGTGGCGCCACCTTTCCTTCCGCAGTAAAACTGGATTTACGCAATCGCTATAAAATTCACACCCTGGTAATCAATGGCGCTGAGTGCGAACCTTATTTAACCTGCGATGACCGCTTGATGCGTGAATATAACGAACAAATCATCGATGGTATTCGAATTATTCAAAATGCACTGGGCGCTAGCAGGGTAATCATTGTTATAGAAGACAACAAGGATATCGCCCTGGCAGGAATGAAAAACGCTGCCAAAAGCTTTACTGATATCAGTATCGCTAAAGTACCCACCCGATATCCCATGGGATCAGAAAAACATCTTATTTTCGCGGTAACCGGTAAAGAAGTTCCTGCACGTGCCCTGTCAGCGGACATCGGCATGATTGTCCATAACGTGGGCACCGCCTATGCGGTTCATCGCGCTGTTCGTTATAGTCGCCCCCTGGTCTCACGTGTCGTAACAGTAAGTGGTGACGCCATTAATGAACCAGCCAATCTCGAAGTGTTATTAGGTACACGTGTGTCCGAATTAATTGAGTATTGTGGAGGCTATAGAGAAACACCGGACAGACTGTTAATGGGCGGCCCGATGATGGGTCAAACCATACCTGACGATGAAGTACCGATCGTTAAAGGCACAGGCGGCATCATCGCGCTCAGCAAACAGCAAGTCGCTGAACAGCTTGCCCGACCCTGTATTCGCTGTGCTAGTTGTGTAGCCGCCTGCCCCTGTGGTTTATTGCC
>NZ_CDLKIE010000462.1:0-6831 GCF_975902315.1 Kaarinaea lacus
ATTAAAACCACGTTGGCAATGATGCCTGGAATAAAAAATTCACGATCATCGAGGTTAGGATTAAACCAGGCGCGATATTCCACGTTGACGGGAGGACCCTGTTCCTGCCCTGATAGCATATGGTGTCTAATCACTTCGCTTAACTGGCCAACCACGAGAGCGGCACTATTGGAGTCTGAACCATCGGCGATCAACTGGATAGCACCGGACTGTGCAGAATGCCGGCGCTCGTAATCATATGGAAACTGTAAAATTGCACGCACTTCGTTACGAATCATGGCATCACTTGCCATACGCATATCCGGAAAATAATGTAAATTGAAATGACCTGTCGCATCAATGGACGACAACACGGCCCGGGAAGATGCCGCGCGTGACGCATCCACAACGCCTACATCAGCATATTTCACATCGAAAGTCGCAGCATATCCGAATAATAATAGCTGCACGATAGGCGGTACAATCACAAAAAACCGCATCTTGGGATCGCGTAACAGGTGCAGAAATTCTTTTACCAATAATGCACGCAGTCTGGACCAACTGTGAAAAAACAGATACTTCAGCCCTGTTTGTATAGCATGCTCTTCTGTCAAAGCAGTAATCCCAGTTTTTTCACGCGCACAAAGGTAATGCGTGCCAGTAGCGCAAGTATGATCGACAAAATCAGTACTTCCGACCAAAGCACGAAAGGCGAAACACCTTTTAGAAAAATAAGTTTGGACAATGTAACGAAATACCGCGCCGGAACTATGTAAGTAATATACTGCAGCACCGTTGGCATGTTTTCAATGGCAAACACAAAACCTGATAACAGGAAAGCCGGCAAAAATGTACTGACCATGGACATCTGGCTCGCCAGCATCTGATTACCTGCGGCAATGGATATCAATGCGCCCTGTAGCATAACAACCAGTAAAAACAGGCTGGCTACCAACACCAGCTCAAACAGCGAACCTCGCAATGGCACATCAAAAACATACACCGCAGCCAGTGTCGCAACCGCAAGATCCGCCATGCCAATAAGGAAATAAGGAAAAAGTTTACCCACCAGGAATTCACCACGTGTCAGAGCCGTGGTACGCAGCATGACGAGATTGCCTTGTTCCATCTCGCGCGCTATGGTTAATGATGTCATTAAAGCGCCTATGACAGCCATAACAATCGCGATAACGCCAGGCACAATGGCCAGACGGCTTTCCCTGGCTTCGTTAAACCAGGTGCGGTCCTCCAGTTGAATGGGCGGCTGCATTCCGTTCTGGATTAGATAGTCATTAATTAATGCCTGGGTGTAATTGCGTATCAGGCGCGCGGTATTCGCATCCACTCCATCGGTAATGAGTTGCAACTGCGCATCATGATTCAGCATAGCCCTGGAAAAACTCGCAGGGATAACGATGACGCCCCATACATCACCCTGTTGAATTGCATCGCGTAGCTGGTCGCGGTTGATAAAATAGTGCGTCACCTGAAATGCGTGGCTGGCATCCAGGTGCGCGGCAAGCTCATTGGCCAGTCCATCCCGGGATTCCTGGAACACACCGATTGGCGCTTCTGTAATATCCAGTCGAATAGCGTATCCAAACAGGAATAACAACATGGTAGGCATTAACAGTATTAACGCCAGGCTACGCGGATCGCGAAACAAATGCCACCATTCTTTACGTGCCATGGCACGGATATGCTGCATTCTCATGACGGCTTCTCTTTACTAACATCTTCGAGCAGGGCAATAAACACATCCTCAAGCTCTGCAGTTGTCACCTGCAATTTGTTAATTGCTACCTGGTGTAATCGCGCCAGGTCATTAATTCCCTGTATCACTTTCTCAACGTTCGATCCTGCTTGCAGACGGATACGAAGCTCACCGCCATGAGGTATTACTTCCTGGACCTGGGGAATCTTCTTTAAAAGTTGCACACATCGCTTGCAGTCTGGTGCATTTAATTCAAGCAGCGTGGTTTTTAACGGGGTTTGTTGCAGATTCTGCGGTGTATCTTCCGCGATAACTCTGCCGGCATGCATGAGCGCAATACGATCACAGAACAGGGCTTCATCCATATAATGCGTGGTAACCAGAATACCGATCCCGGCATCGGCAAGATCATAAATCAGTTCCCAAAAATGCTGCCTGGCGGCGGGATCAACTCCCGATGTAGGTTCATCAAGAAACAGCACTTCGGGCTCATGCAATAACGCAGCGGCAAATGCCAGCCTGCGCTTGTAACCCAGCGGTAACTCCTTTGCCAGTACGCTTTTGTGTGGCATTAAGCTCAGGTGTTCGAGCGCCCATTGAATGCGTTGTTTTTTACGCTTACCGTTTACGTTATACAGTCCCGCCTGCAAATTCAGGTTTTCTATTACCTGCAGATCACCGTATAACGCAAAGCGCTGCGAAACATAACCGATACGACTGCGCGCATGCCTTGCATTACGGACCATATCAACACCGGATATCGAGATATGTCCTGAGGTCGGCGCGAGAGTGCCGCATAACATCCGAATGGTGGTGGTCTTTCCAGCGCCATTAGCACCAAGCAATCCAAATACTTCTCCACGCTGCACGGATATGTTGACATGGTCTACCGCCGTAAACCGACCAAAGCTGCGTACCAGTTCAGTGGCACGAATCACCGGGTCATGTACAGAACCTGCATGAGCACTCTGTAAGCCACTACGCATCCAGGTGCTCCGCTAACACCAGACCACGTAACGTGGCATCGTGTAAGGATACTGTTAAGGACTCAACTTGCAGGTTATCAGCAAGCTGTCGCAGTGAGTTCCGGAAACTTTCTAATGAGCAGCTTTTATTTAACCAGACATTCAGTCGTAACCCCATGGGAAACGCCAACTCGACACCCGACAGGTTTTTAATTTCATTTCGATAGCGGCGTACATCATCCCCAAATACTGCCACCAGGTAGGCATCATTCTGTTGCGCCAGTTGCTCAGGTGTACCCTGCCGGGTTAACTTACCCGCTTCCAGCAAGCCAACCCGGTCACATCGTTCCGCTTCATCCATATTGGCTGTTGCGTAAAGAATGGCAACACCTTCAGCCCTGACATTATCAATCAATTCCCAGAACGCTCGGCGTGAAAGTGGATCAACGCCCGTGGTGGGCTCATCAAGAAACATGACTTTGGGTTCGTGTACCAGGGCGCATGCCAGGGCAAGCTTTTGCATCATGCCACCCGACAGGTTACCCCCGCGGCGGCTTTCGAAACCTTTCAGGCCGGTACGCTCTAATAAATCGCGAATTTTGCGCTCGGCCTGTAAAGCTGCCAGACCATGTAAATCGGCAAAAAACGCCATATTTTCCTGTACTGACAAATCCGGATACAAACCGAAACCCTGAGGCATATAGGCTATATCATCACGCAACACAGGATTGCTGGCGTCATTATCCAGTACTTTCATATAGCCGCTATCCGGTATTAACTGGCCGACAGCCAGCCGCAAAATGGTGCTTTTACCGGCGCCATCAGCACCGACCAGGCCATAAATTTCCCCGGCGTAAACTGTCAGGTTTATGTCGTGCAGAATGGTTTTATGTTGATAGGCAAAGTCTAGAGCACCGGCTTCGATTACCTTGTCTTTCATGACTGACTGGTTTCTAAAATCACATCAACCGGCATGCCTATCTTAAGAATACCGTCTGGATTTTCCACTTCGACTTTAATACGATAAACCAGGTCGACCCGTAGCGCTTTGGTCTCCACAGTTTTGGGTGTAAATTCTGCTACCGGTGAGATAAACGTCAACTGACCGGTGAATGTTTTGTCCGGCATCCCGTCAATCTGAATTCGCGCTTCCTGTCCAACTCGCACTTTTCCAAGTTGGGTTTCATTGATATAGGCGCGAATCCAGGGTTTAGCCGTTTGTGCAACACGTACAATTGATTGCCCTGGCGCTACCACCTCACCCGCCTCGCTTAAACGAACTGTCACCATTCCAGTCACCGGGCTGACGAGTCTGGCATAAGCAAGTTGTTGTTTGTTCAGCTCATTGGCTTCCGTGCGGGCAATAAATTCCTGCTCGGCACGTTGAATATCTTCCTGACGCGGCCCCTCCCTGAGCAGACTCAGGTTTTGCTTTGCCTGCTCAACGCTTGCCAGTGCAACCTCGTATTGTAACTGTACCTGTTCCAGTTGTTCCGCCGATGCCAGTTTTTTGGGCACCAGGAAACTCACCCGTTTAACTTCCGCCATTGCATAGTTCAACTGTGACTGCGCCTTTTGCAGATCGGCTTCCGCAACGCGCAACTCCTGGGTACGGGTTCCTGCTTTTAGCGCATCAAGATTTGCCTGTGCAGCGTTTGCCGTAGCCGTACTTTGTTGCAATGCCAGTTGTAGATCAGTGGGGTCGAGGACTGCGACGAGATCACCCTGCTCGACCCAACGGCCTTCATTTGCATCAAGTTGGGCAATGCGGCCACCAACCTGAAAGGATAAATCGACTTCTCGTGCCTCCACTGTGCCTGACATAAGGACCTCTCCGGCACCGTCATTGCTATCTAAATCGCACCCAGCCAGAATCAGCGTTGCCAGTATCAATACAACAATAATCTGGATAAAGGATCGGTGTAAGTGCGGTATTGTACAACTGCCAAATCCAGCAATGTTCGACATGAATTTAAAAACCTGTGTAAATTAAAATAAATTAACAATATACCTTGATTACTATAGATACGATTTTGTCCTAAATCATGTTAATAGCAATTGGACAATAAGACTACACAAGCCTGAGTGACGTCATCACATTACCCAGATAGTTCATTCTTTTACATGGATATAGATAAAAATAGCTGCCACCACAAATACAGGAATACCTGTCACAACGAGCGCATTTCCGTGAACAATAAAAATATCATTGTATAGAAAATAATAGCCGACAAAAAAACATAGAAATCCAATAATCGCAAGGACGATAGCAGTCCAGTAAAAGTTGTTAGACCATTTCATACGCCTGCTGCTTTTTTACTAAAAGTTACGATATCTGCTCTCGATTTACATTTATATACAGTCGCTCAGTTCTGTAAAATTTATTAGAAACTAGTCGAGCTCAATGGTGTAGAATAAATCAGCACCCTGTTGCTCACTGCTGGTTTCAGTTTTAAGCACCCAGCGATTGGTAAGATTATATTCAATCCGGAAGGTATTCACCGCCTGTCCGACTCCCATCACGTATTCCGCATATAACCTGGGATTCAGATAAGCGCCAACCAGCGGTTGTTGCGTGGCAGCATCCGTGGTAATTCTTATATTCTCGATATCAATTCCTAATTTAGTCGCGATCTCATTCGCGAGAATTTCGCCGCCAATTAAACCTATGGAGCTGGCAGCAGTAGATAACGTAGACCCATCTTTTTCCGTTGCCTGGTTCATGGGATATCCCAGGATCATATACGATAAAATATCTGACTGATCCATTGCGGGTTCAGAATACAATTCCACTTTGGGGTTTTGCGCCTGGCCCGTCACGTTTACGCCCACCTTAACCTTTACATCCTGACGGTCAATATTTCGCACGGCCTGTATTGCCACGATGGGATTATCAATAGGACTATTGGCAAATGTTAGCAAACCAGTTTCAATGGATAACTCCCGGTTATAGGCGGTAAATTTCCCCTCCTCAAACCTGATTTCTCCGCGACCCGTTGTTACGCCACCCGGCACTTCGCGTACCAAAACTTCACCGCGCAATCGACCACTTGCTCCAAATCCTTCTATGCTAACTTCATTTCCCAGTGTTATTTTGAGCTCTGCATCTAGCGCCAGCTTTTTACGGCCCTGATCACCTGCAATATCTGCATCAACAATTACCACATCTGTAGATGGCGACACCGTTGAAGCAGATTGCATCGCCTGAATTCTGGCTCGCGGTAAAAGTATATCTCCTTCTAATCTCATAACGTCATTGTTAACTATCGCAGTCACTGCAGGCGATATTTCCATTTCAAATTCCGGGGTTTTGGTCGCGAGGAAATCATTCCCTTCAATATGTAATTTCGCCAACAGGTCATCACCCAGATAATTCAGCATCTCGCCTTTGAAGGTAATTTTTCCTTTTCCCGAAGATGCTTCACCAGTGACTTTTATATTGTTCTTTTTATCGGTCCTTGCTTCGGCCCTGACATCTTGCAATTCTATTCCTAAACGTGGCAACGTTACTGATTTGGCAGCAATATCAGTTCGCCCAACTATTACTGGATGACCTATTGAACCGCTAATGACATACTCACTGTATTTGTGGCCGTCGATGTACTGTATATCGGGATAAATTAGCGGCAGTACGGTTAAGTTTTTCAAATCGACCACTACTCGTCCATCGATCAGTTGCGATGTATCTATTTCACTTAATGTGTGTTTATTTTTTAACGTCGCCTTTATGTCAACTTCGCCCGTTTCGCGCAGATCAACTTTGGAGATAATCGTAATTCCCTGCTTGTCATGCGAAATATTCGCTCGTAATTGCCGATAGTCAAGCTTCTGTTTCTCGCCGGCTGGCAAGCCAAATTCCACCTTACCCATGTCACTCACCAAACTGGCATGAAAGGTTTTTATAACGTCCTTTTGAAAATCGAAATTTGCTGATCCATTTACCAGACCTCGCACTGAAATTATCTGTGGTGGAAAGTATGTTTTAAACGTTTCTACCGGCAAATCTTTTATATTGATAGCACCACTCCAGGATTTCAGGTAGTCAGAATCAACCTTGAGACAAACATGAGCATCCGCGTTGACAGGTGTTAGACAATAGTAGTCTACCTGCAAGCGAGAAGCAGCGACTGCTATATCGCTAGGCGCCTGTTGTTCCCAGTCTCCAAACTCGGC
>NZ_CDLKIE010000463.1:0-5741 GCF_975902315.1 Kaarinaea lacus
GTTGCTGGTGGGGGATTCCCTGGGCATGGTTATTCAGGGACACGGGTCAACGTTACCGGTTACTGTAGACAATATCATTTACCATACCCAAACTGTAAGCCGCGGTTCAACAAATGCATTGATCATGGCGGACATGCCTTTTATGAGTTATCCCGATGAAGCACAAGCGATTGACAATGCGGGTCGTTTACTAAAGGAGGGTGGAGCGCATATCGTCAAGCTGGAAGGTGGCGCAGCTTTTGTTGATATAGTACGTAAGCTTACCTCATTCGGAATTCCAGTCTGTGGTCATTTGGGTTTACTGCCGCAATCGGTCAACAAAATGGGTGGTTATAAGGTTCAGGGAAAAGATGAACAGTCTGCCAGGACTATCATGGAAGACGCGCAGGCGCTCGAAGCAGCAGGCTGTGATGTCATGTTGCTGGAATGTGTACCGATGGAACTTGCAAAGCAGGTTGCTGAGTTGTTAACGATTCCAGTTATCGGAATCGGTGCTGGCCCGCATTGCGATGGCCAGGTATTGGTATTGCAGGATATGTTAGGTCTTACACCAGGTAAGCGTCCACGCTTTGTACAGGATTTTTTCAAGGATACCGGAAGTATCAGCGCGGCAGTGGAAGCTTACGTTAAAGCAGTAAAATCGGGTTCATATCCATCGGAACAACACAGCTTCACTTCTTGAACTGCCCTGTTAGCTATCCCTCTGTTACAATCTGTCTATCTATTATGTTAGTAATCACATCCTCACAAGAAATGGGCGAACAATTGCGGGCCTGGCGACGGCAAGGTCAGTCTATTGCTTTGGTGCCGACGATGGGTAACTTGCATGCCGGTCATTTACGCTTGGTAGAAGCCGCGCAACGAGAAGCCAACAAGCTTGTGGTTACTATATTCGTGAATCCTTTACAGTTTGCGCCGGGTACAGACTTCGAAGCTTATCCGCGGACGCTGCAGCAGGATACTGAAAAGCTGGAGAGTCTTGGTGTGGATGTGGTGTTTTGTCCGGATGTAAATTCTATCTATCCGGGAGGGATGGAAGCAACGACCAAAGTCACAGTGCCAGGTTTGTCAGATATTTTGTGTGGAAAGTTTCGGCCTGGACATTTTGAAGGGGTCACAACGGTAGTGGCTAAGCTATTTAACTTGGTGCAGCCAGACGTGGCGGTATTTGGCGTAAAAGATTATCAGCAACTGGTGATAATTCGGCGCATGGTGAAGGATTTATGTTTTCCGATCAGGATTGTGGGCGTAGAAACGGAGCGAGAATCCAGTGGTTTGGCGATGAGTTCCCGTAACCAATACTTGTCGGAAAAAGAGCTGGGAGTCGCTGCGCTGCTACATTCAACACTTGCCTCGGTGGTGGAGCAGGTAAAGGAAATCACTGGTAAAGCTGGTTTTACGCCTGGCGATATTCATCTTATTGAACAACAGGCAATGCAGAATTTGATATCTCATGGCTTTCAGCCTGAGTATATTAAAGTCTGTTATGCAGATGATTTATCAGAAGTAACTGTTGAACGCAGAACTATGCGGGTTTTGGGCGCTGCCTGGCTGGGTAAAGCCAGGCTGATAGATAATTTGGAAATAAAGTAAATACCGGTTGAAGATGTGCCAATCGGTTGTTTTTATAATTCAAACTAGCCTGTATTGCGCATGCCTGCAGCGATTCCGTTGATAGTGCGCAGCAATGGGTTTAGCCAGGAGAGTTTTTCTTCTTCACTGATTGTCTCATCACGATAGCGTTTTAGAAGTACCACTTGAATGTAGTTTAACGGATCCAGGTACGGGTCACGCCGGGTGAGCGATAGTGCTAACGTTATGTTATCTTCCAGCAAAGTTTGTTGCCCCGCGACATTTAAAACCTGTGTGATAGTACGTTCGTACTCCTCACGAATCATTTGATAGATTCTTTCGCCCAGGGCTTTATCCTCACAAAGACTGGAATACGCACGTGCGATGTCCAGTTCTGCTTTAAATAATGCCATTTGTGTATTGCTGAGCATAGCGCGGAAGAAAGGCCATTCCTCGTACATTTGCTGCAGTTTTGCCAGGCGTGTGGGATCGTTATTGCGATACTGTTCCAATGCGCTACCGATACCGTACCATGCGGGCAATGTATGGCGTGATTGCGCCCAACCGAATACCCAGGCAATTGCACGTACTGAGGATTTGGAGCGGTCGGATTTTTTGCGATGCGACGGCCGGGATCCAATATTCATCATACCGATTTCGTTGAGAGGCGTTGCTTCGTAAAAATAGTCCAGGAATCCTTCAGTATTATCCGTTAAATCCCGGTAGGCTTTTTCTCCCACCTCGGCAAATTCATCCATAATTCCGAGGTAGTCCTTGCGGTCCGGTTGAGAAGCTGTAACAAGGCTGCTGCTTGCTTTCAACAGGCCTGTGACACCCATGGTTAACTCATAGGTCGCTGTGTTTACGTTGGTATATTTAAAAGAAAGCACCTCGCCTTGCTCGGTGAATTTGATTTGTCCATGCACAGTACCTTCCGGTTGTGACAGGATAGATTCGTGAGTTGGGCCGCCACCGCGACCAATTGTGCCGCCACGACCGTGAAACAATCGACTGGCAATACCACGTGATCGCATTAATTCCGTAACTTTTACCTGTGCTTCATAGAGGTTCCAGGCTGATGCCAGTATTCCACCGTCCTTGCAGGAATCAGAATAACCCAGCATAACTTCCTGCAGGTTACCTGATGCATTCAGTAAGGCCGCATAGGTTGGGTCATCCAGTAATTTTGTTAATACTGGCTCAATGTGTTCAAGGTCTTCGATGGTTTCAAAGAGCGGTGAAATACATATATGACAAAACCAGTCGTCTCCGGATTTGCCGGCGAGTCCAACATGATGTGCCAGCATCATAACTTCCATCACATGACTGGCTTCATGGGTCATTGAAATCACATAGTTACCAATCGCTTTTTCGCTTAGCTCATGACGCATGTCTGCGATGACTCTAAAAACCGAGAGCGTTTCCGAGGTGTCGCTGCTGAATTCATCAATGGCCAGATTTTCGGGGGGTGGTTCGGAAATAATCTGCGATAAGGCCTTCAGGCGTTCAGATTCTTCCAGGTCGTTATAATCAATCGCATATTGCTTAAGGATTTCCGCAACCGCTTCCGTATGTCGCGTGGACTCCTGGCGAACATCGAGATGGAGCAGGTAGAAGCCAAATGTTTCTACCAGGCGGATTAAATCCTGTAAATCTTCATTGGCAATTGCGCGATCACCATGGTCGATCAGCGAATCGCGGATCTGATATAAGTCATTGAGAAATTCAGTTTCTGTCTGAAATCGGTGCTCCTGGATGGATTGATCGCTTATCTCCTGTCCGTCCAGGCAATGGTTTATATAGGCCAGGTTCTGTTTCAACCTGTAGTTAATGATGGCAAGTTTACGACGATAGGGTTCGTTGGCGAAGCGATTGGGTTTGTCGGAAAAAGCATTGGCGCAATACGGTTGTGAGTGTGCCAGGCTATATAACAAATCTTCGCTGGGGGTGCACAGCTTGATAGAGTGGGTGAGCGTACTCGTTAAAAACTGTACACGTTCAATATATTCAGAAAGCACCGCACGCGACTGTAACTGCAATGCCATTACAGTGATTTCGGGTTTGACATTAGGATTACCATCCCGGTCACCACCGATCCAGGAACCGAAATTGAGGAAGCTGGGCACTTTTATCTGTTGAGCGTCTTCACCGTATATCCTGGCCACCGCTTTTTCAAATTGGCGATAAGTCTGCGGGACGGCTTCAAATAAACATTCACGAAAATAAGTGAGTCCATAGACGATTTCATCACGAACTTTAGGCCGCGTGGCACGTACCTCGTCGGTTTTCCATAAAATTTGAATTAAATTTTGAAACTGTTGAATGCAGTCATCATATTCGTCTTTGGTTAGATTATTTTCGTTTAAGCGTTTGTTGACTGAGGTAATGCGACGTAGCAGATCACGAATAGTGCGTCGTTTAGATTCCGTAGGGTGCGCAGTGATTACCGGGTGATAGTGCAGTTCATCTAACAGGGCCTGTAACTGGTCAATGCTGACACCGGCCTTTTTTAATTCCCTTAAGGTGACTTCAAAGGAGCCGACCCAATTCGGACCTTCGTGCATGCCGCTCTGGTGACGCAGGTAATGTTGATGAGTTTCTTCTGCGATATTAATCAGGCTGAAATAGTTGCTAAATGCTCGTACGACGTGAGTCAGCTTTTCTGGTCCCAGGCTTTCAATGATCTTGTTGAGCTCGTTTTGTTGTTCAAGATCTTCTTCCTTGCGCAGCGCAACGTATCCTTGCCTGAGAGTTTCCACCGCGTGAAATACGTCTTCGCCTTCTTGAGTACGTAATACGTCCCCAAGTAGTTTCCCCAATACTTTTACCAGTGAGCGTAGCGATTTGTCTTGAGACTCATTTACCATGCAAATTAATTCCTTACCAACGCTATGAATGCTTTATTGCAGAATGGTGCCATTAATATTTGTGTTATACAGGCACAAAAGAGCGAGGGATTATACCTTGTTAGACGGTAAGTTTTTACTTAATTTCTACACAATTTTAGTAACCCTATGATATATAAGAAAAATCAGAGGCTGCGAAAGGCTTTTGCTTTGTTGTAGATCGAATTAGAATTGCAATATTTTGAGATTTCAATAACTTAGGAAAAAGTAATGCTGAATTTATTAGACCGAACTTCCATATGGATTTTACTGGTCCTGGCACTGGGACTGGGCATTGCGCCCTTTGGTTCACAACCCCATCTCGTCGAAAAACTGCTAATGTTGCTAAACGGCACGCTGGTGCGACCCATCGACATTTTTGATTTGTTACTTCACGGCATTTTTCCCCTACTTTTTATCGTCAAACTGGGACGCGTGGCAGTACTGAAGCTGAAACAGGGTAGTTTAAGTAATGAACAGTAGATTAAGGAGGCGACACTTCACTAAGTAAAGCGTCGCCGGTGGGCGGAATACACTTACAGTTATTCTTGCGGCATGGTGAAATGCCGGTCCAGCGCTAGCAGAATGTTATCTTGCTGTTTTACTTGTTCAATAAAGTTACTTGTGAAACAACTTGGTTAGTTGATATGGCAAGGTTCCACAAGTATTGTGACTGTCTGTGCCACAGGACTTGGTATTGAACATCGCATGTATCGGGCACCAGCCAATTATCCCCGAAAGCAGCGGCACTATCCCAATCAACGGCAGTAATACCAACCACATATTAACGGTTGTGACATCAATCACGAACCATACGCTGATTAACGCCATGCCAATAATGATTCTTGCGGTGCGATCAATCGCACTGATGTTTTGTAAAGGATTCTTGGTCTGCAAAGATTTATCAATAAAATCAACCATGGTTAAATCTCCTGCTTGTTATAGCATCCAACGTATGAAAACTCGCTGCTGAGGTAACACGTATTATATTTGTGGTTAACGCTGTATATAAGTAACGCTCCATAACCATCTTTTCTGCAGAAGTAACTATTGTGTTGCGTTTTCAGGAAGTTGTTAGTATTAGAAGATTACGCCTATTACTGCATAGTTAAAGAAAAGCGCCTCAATTGCAACCAGGGACATACGTATAAATACTTGGGTTAATACATTTATTCATCCATCTTATCTTTTAGTTTAGGCTACTTATAAAAAAGTATAGGGCTATTTTCAGAAAAATATTTAACTTCGCAGAAATGTAGTTTATGACTTTATGGGTTGGCAAAA
>NZ_CDLKIE010000464.1:0-3340 GCF_975902315.1 Kaarinaea lacus
GCAAAAATCTACCGATGAGAAAGATGCCTTGATTAGTATGATGGGGCAGGTAAAGAAAGTACCGTTGGTCGCGGCTGCCTTCGAATTTAAATTCATGGGTGGCTCAATGGGCTCTGTAGTTGGTGAAAAGTTTGTACGTTCAGTAAATACCGCCATCGAACATAATATTCCCATGGTTTGTTTTTCTGCCAGTGGTGGCGCGCGAATGCAGGAAGCCCTGTTTTCGCTCATGCAAATGGCCAAGACCAGTGCTGCTTTAGCCAAAATGCAAAAACGCGGCATTCCCTTCATTTCAGTGATGACCGATCCCACCATGGGCGGTGTATCAGCCAGTTTGGCCATGTTGGGTGATATTAATATTGCAGAGCCTAATGCGCTAATTGGTTTTGCTGGTCCGCGCGTTATTGAACAAACGGTTCGCCAGACCTTACCGGAAGGTTTTCAACGCAGTGAATTTTTGCTGGAGCATGGCGCTATTGACATGATCGTCGATCGTCGACAAATGCGTGATCGTATTGCCAGCGTATTAACCATGTTAACCCATCAGCCCACGCCTTAATACAGCCACGCGCACCCATGCGCTTCACCACTTTACAAGAATGGCTTCAATGGCAGGAAACTTTACATCCCTCTGAAATTGATCTGGGCCTGGATCGTGTGCGGGCCGTGATGCAACGCATGCAATTAGGGGAGCCCAGTTTTACGGTTATTAGCGTGGCAGGCACCAATGGTAAAGGTTCTTGTGTCGCCATGCTCGATGCGATTTATCGCAGCGCAGGTTTTAAAGTAGGCGCTTATACTTCACCGCATATTCACCGTTATAACGAACGGATTTGCATAAACGGTGAAGAAATTTCCGACACTGCTTTGTGTGCGGTGTTTGAACGTATCGATCAATCCCGGGATGATATTTCGTTAACCTATTTTGAGTTTGGTACCCTGGCTGCGATTGCATTGTTTCAGGAGGCTGATATTGATGTTGCTATCCTGGAAGTTGGTTTGGGTGGTCGTCTGGATGCAGTGAATGTACTGGATGCCGATGTGGCGTTAATCACCAGCATTGGCCTTGATCACCAGGATTGGTTGGGAGATACGCGCGAGTCGGTGGCTCTGGAGAAAGCAGGTATCGCCAGATCACAGCGACCAACTGTGTGTGGTGATACGGATCCACCCCAGACATTAATAGATCATTTAACGAAAATTAAATCACCATTGTATCTGCTAAATCGCGATTTCCATTGCCAGGTGGAAGCGTCAACATGGCAATGGCGATCCGAAAAGCGAGCGCGCCATGCCTTACCCCGGCCTGCATTACGGGGTGACATACAATTGAACAACGCTGCCTCGGTGTTGATGGTTCTACAGTTGCTGGAGGATCGCTTCCCAGTCAGTAGTGCCAATATTCGCGTGGGGCTGTCCACGGCGACTGCGCCTGGGCGTTTCCAGGTGATTCCAGGGAAGATAACATTGATCGCCGATGTTGCGCACAATGAACAGGCTGCACAAGCGCTTGCCAGCACATTGCAACAAATGTCCTGCACTGGAAAAACTCATGCGGTATTCGGTGTGCTACAAAATAAAGATGTCGCTGGAATTGTTAATGCCTTGCGTGAGGTCGTGGATGACTGGCATCTTGCAGATTTAAAGGTTGATCGTGCTATGGCAGCGTGTGAGATTAAAGCTGTTTTACATCAGGCGCATATTCAAGTGCCTGTAGCCTGCCATTCGTCCATTGAATTGGCTAAAGAATCGGCAATTGCAAATGCATCAGAAGGGGATCGGGTGGTGGTATTCGGCTCGTTCTACGTTGTTTCGGAAATACTATAAAATACCCGGTGGGCCAGCGTATAATTCGCCTATTCATCACACATCCAGGACAACAAACAGGAAACTCGTGACAGCTATACTCAAACAGCGATTGGTCGGCGCCATCGTATTAATCTCCCTGGGCATCATCTTTATCCCGATGTTATTAACCGGTACTGACGGTTTGACGACCGGTGAAATACCAACGAACATTCCGCCAAAACCTTTATATGAAATACAGGCACCTGCAGTGTTGCCCCTGGAGCAAAAAGACCTGCCAGAGCCTGTGTTAGAGCCCATTCCGGAACCAGCTGCAGCGTCAAAGGATGATCAGCAGAAACCGCAAGCGTTAGTAAAACCTGATTCGGTGAAAGATAAAGGCGATGTAGCGGTCATTGAAACCCCAGATACTGATAAAAAGACAGCAACTGTAACTGAAACAAAGCCTGCCAGTAAGACCACCACGGTTGCAGCATCAGCAAAACCCGAAAAAACTCAGCCGGTTGAACAGGAAACAACAAGCAAGCCTGCCGCTAAAACTGCGACAGCATCGACCACGACAACAACCACCACGACGCCCACGACAACCGCGAAAGTGGAAACAGCAAAACCAGTGGCAAAACCAGCAGTAAAACAACCGATTGTTTCCGGTTGGGTGGTACAGTTGGGTAGCTTTTCCGTTGAAAAAAATGCCCTGAAGCTGCGCGACAAGCTGCGAAAAAATGGTCATGCCAGCTTCGTAGAAGCCTATGAACGCAATGGGAAAACCAGTTACCGGGTACGGGTTGGTCCGGAATTAACGCGTGAGTTGGCTGGCGAACTTAAAATAAAATTGAAAAAAGAAACCAGAATCGATGGTTTGGTGATGGCATTTCCCGGTAAATAATCGAGGCCAATCAATCGATTATTTTGGTTTTGGTTTGTGGCGGTGGTAAAATTCAGTAAACGATTCGTTAGATTTGGAAAGCACCGGATCAGGGTGTTATATGATCAAAGGTTTCAGATATTACCTTAATTAAAAACCTGTAACCTTTGATTATTAAGCTATAATTAGAGTGGATCGAGATCTTTGAAATCCAGCCGAAAAGCATTCAATGAATAACCACTGAGTGCTAAGTAAAGCCAGGCGGTACAGTCAAAACCTTAATTTTTAGACGCAAAGATAAGGTAAACGTTGAGGTAAACGTAAATTATGGTGTGGGTCGATTACGTCATACCCGGCATTATTGTTTTATCAGCTCTTTTCAGCCTGATGAGGGGCTTCGTGCGCGAGGCGTTATCCCTGATCGGTTGGGTAGCGGCGTTTTGGCTGGCGTTACGCTACGCAAATCCCCTGGCTGAATTGTTCCTTTCCAGTATTACCATTCCTTCACTACGAATCATCACCGCATTTACTGGGGTGACCACCACCGGGGTGGCGATACCGAGCGCGGCCAGCCGCCGGCCGAGCGCATCCGCGTCCGCCTCCGAGCTCAGCGGCCCGACCTGGACCTTGTAGAGCGGATCACTCGCCGCTGCGGTGCTGGCCGTACGC
>NZ_CDLKIE010000465.1:0-7567 GCF_975902315.1 Kaarinaea lacus
GCCAGTTTACGCCGCATCGCGCACTATGATTACTGGTCTGATAAAGTTCGTCGCTCAATTCTGCCCGACAGTAAAGCCGACCTGTTACTTTATGGCAACGCCGAACGCCAGATTGTCGAAATCGCCCACCGACTGGGTGCTGGCGAATCCATTTCCAGCATCACCGATCTTCGCGGCACTGCCTTTATGCGAGACACCATCCCCGAAGGATGGGATGTCATTGACTCTACCGAAGTAGACGCACCCGGCCCGGTGCATCAACATCCCGATCCTTATGCAACACAACCAGCGGACGTGGCAAAACAATCGAGGGAATCAAATTCCACCAGTCAAACCGTCGTGCCATTCGCCAGGAAACGGAAACTGGATCGCTCAACGACCGTGATTCGTCTCCCCGCTTTCGAGCAGGTAAAACGTGACAACGTACTTTATGCCCACGCATCTCGCATATTGCACATGGAATCCAATCCCGGTAACGCACGCGCCCTGGTGCAACAACATGCAAAACGGGATGTCTGGATTAACCCACCACCGATTCCATTAAGCACTAAAGAAATGGATGCAATATACGAGTTGCCTTACACTCGGCAGCCACACCCCGCTTATGGCGACGCCCGTATTCCGGCTTACGAAATGATTCGCTTTTCCATTTCAATAATGCGCGGTTGTTTTGGCGGCTGTACCTTTTGCTCCATTACCGAACACGAAGGTCGCATCATTCAAAATCGGTCGGAAGACTCTATCATTCACGAGATTGAAACCATTCGTGATACGGTGCCTGGATTTACCGGCGTCATATCAGATCTGGGTGGTCCCACTGCTAATATGTATCGCCTGGCCTGTAAAAGCCGCGAAATTGAAAGCGCCTGTCGAAAATTATCCTGCGTTTACCCGGACGTCTGTAAAAACCTCAACACCAGCCATCAACCGCTCATCAAATTATACCAGCGTGCTCGAAAACTGCCCGGTATTAAAAAAGTGTTAATTGCATCAGGCTTGCGTTATGACCTGGCGATCAAGTCGCCACAATATGTCAGGGAACTGGTCACCCACCACGTTGGTGGGTACCTGAAAATTGCACCGGAACATACACAGGCAAATGTTCTCAGCAAAATGATGAAGCCTGGCATCGGTACTTATGACAAGTTTAAACAATTGTTTGACAAGTACTCCAAAGAAGCCGGCAAAGAACAATACCTGATTCCCTATTTTATTGCGGCACACCCTGGCACGACCGACGAAGATATGCTGGAACTGGCCTTGTGGTTAAAAGCAAACGGCTTTCGTGCAGACCAGGTGCAGGCTTTTTTACCCTCACCCATGGCCAGTGCCACCGCCATGTACCACACCGGGAAAAATCCGTTACGCAAGGTTACTCGTAGCAGCGAAGAAGTCACGATTCCCAAAGGTTTGAAAGTACGACGTCTGCATAAGGCGTTTCTTCGTTACCATGACGCGGAGAACTGGCCCTTATTACGTGAAGCTCTGAAACGCATGGGCCGGGAAGACTTGATCGGTAATGGCAAGAAACACCTGATTCCACGTTGGCAACCGGCAGGTACCGGTGACAAAACTCACGCCGAACAAGCGCCAAAGAAAAAAGGCGGCACTTTTAAGACACAGCATGTTCGCTCAGCTAAATCAGATACCAGGCAGAAAAAACAGGCGACCACAGGTAACCCAAAGAAGAGAAAACCTACTAAACCAGTCAAGCATAACCGTCAGCGCAAACCTGGCAGCCCCGTCGGTCAGGGAAAACGCCGATAACGCTCCGACACCTTCTCAAAGTCAGCTTGTGTAACGCTTTGTTTATTTGTTATGCATCAAGCACATAAGCAAACTTATACCCAGGATAAGTTTAGTTTAGAATCGAATTGTCTTTTATTATTAGATTCAGTACGCTACGTACACGCCATTTTAAGCGTCTCTTAAGAACGCGAGTGGTGATTTAGGCTAGAATAATTTTATGCATAGATAATCCGTACCAAGCAACACAAACAATACTTACAAAAACTGACTTACATAGAGGAGGGATTTTTCCCATGAACACCAAGCATCTAGTTGTAGGTAGTATCGCTGCATTGTTTCTATTATTGAGTGGTTCCGCAGTCCTGGCTGATAGCCCCAAGGACATCAAAACACCGGACCGGCACTCAGTCGAAGTTAAGGGTAAAGTCAACCTGTACCGTGTACAAGTCCAGGACATGAATTTGGGCGAAGGTCAGGATAAGGCGGATGCCGAATTGTTTGTTACCCTGGATTCGAACCCTGAAATGGTTTATACCCTGGAGCTGAAAAGTAATTCACCTGCGTCTAATAAAGTCATGGCTGATACTTTACGTGATGCCTATGTCAATAAACTTCCTGTGACACTTTATCACCAAATGGGTGTTAAAAAAGAAAATAACTTCAAAATTATGATGATTCAGCTTAACTAAAAAGAACTCAGGGTCTACTAACTCATATTCGAAGGGGCCAGTAATGTAAATGCTGGCCCTTTCTTTTAGTAACGACTCAATTAAAATTTTCCCTGGAAAAATCCTTCATTTTATATTGTGATTGTCACCAATCCTCAACACCATTCAAATAGTTCAGTACACGCCGCATACCATCTGTGCCTTCATTGAGCATAATAGCCAATGGTGTATGTTCTGCAAAATAGTGGGATGGCGTGGTCATCCAGTAGTTCGCAGCAGTTGCATTGTGCGGGAAAAGACTGTCGACCGCATTCTGGATGGAGAGCAGGTAATTTGCTCGTAACAGGGAATCATAATCATCAGGAAATGGCTCACCCACTAAGAATTTGTTCAGCGTGCGTGCTCGCGTACCCTCAGGTAATCCCAATAGATCTATTTGTTGCTCCGAAGTAAGCCCCCAGTTCCTGAGCACACGAACTAGTGTCTTTGCAAGATCCATCCTACGCTCGGTAGTCATACTCTGTTCTGATGTCATGGGAATTAAACGCCTGTTGTAGGTATTATTTCCAAATAATAGTGCAAATACCTGTAATTACTACTCAGCCATTCTTCTCAAGTCTCGCCTCTTCTATAAAAACTTGCAATTTCCGGTATTGCTTCATCCATATGATCAAACCAATGACTGCCTCCGGGATAAACGATCACCCGAGCACTATTTTTATACAGTTCTTCTGCGAAACGGTAATCAATAATCTCATCCCCTTCGTCTAACAGCACCAATGTTGGCGCGATAATATCTTCTGCTGATAC
This sequence comes from Kaarinaea lacus, assembly GCF_975902315.1. Classification (NCBI taxonomy): domain Bacteria; kingdom Bacillati; phylum Cyanobacteriota; class Cyanophyceae; order Nostocales; family Nodulariaceae; genus Kaarinaea; species Kaarinaea lacus. The sequence goes on from NZ_CDLKIE010000465.1 coordinate 3,228, forward strand.
TTCAAATTGAGCAAGTTCATTGTAGTTTTGTTGCGAAAATATAAACGCTGCTCCGGTTACCATATTGGTCTGTTGGCCTATATAAGGTTGAAGCGTTATTTGTGGTTGCAAGGCAGGATTGATTAACACTAATTTACTAATCACGCCAGGATGAACGCCGAGGTACTGGGCGTAATAGCCACCCAGGGAACTTCCCATTAACATTAGCGGCTCGTCATTAAGCTCCCTGGTTTTTTCCTTAATATAATCTGACAGGAAACTAATGGACGCACTGGGCTGGTGTGATGGGTAATCGGGAACCAGGAAGTTGTATTGCGAAAATGCCTCCCTTAACACTGTGGCTTTGTGCGAAGCGGCAGCACTGCTGAAACCGTGCAAATATATAATCAATGTTGTTGCAGTTTCCCAAGCTCTGTCAGTATATCGAGTACAAGTTGCTGTCCATTGGGATCCATACCTTTGGTTAATTCATCTGCGTCGCGTTCACCGTTGATCAGCTTACGCATGATGCCACCTAATTTGCCCATATCACCTCCTACCCTGGTCATTTGCTCTGCCATGTCGGCGACTATCTGTAACGCTTTTGTATCGCCTCGACCGGCGGCATGAATCATTGTAGCCAGGCCGGGTGCTGCCATTGTCGCATCAGCCTGATAGTTAAGATCCGGCAAGGATTCTGGATTTTGTATGCCTTCTAATATAGAACGAATGATTACAGTGTCTTCTTCGTCTAATGCCAGCAGCAAACTTTCATCGCGTTCACCATCGACAATGCGTTTAATTCTTTCCACCAGGATTTGCCAGCCGCTTTGACTGGCCTGTTCCAGCATAGGCATCAACTGGGCACGAGCATCGGGATTTTGACATGCCGTAACTACATGGTGAATCAGTTGCGCATGAGCCTGACGTATTTGTTGTTCGCGTTCGGGAAGTTTGTGCATAATATTTATATTGTAGCTTATCTGACTATTTTCGTTATGGAGGAACTAGCGCCATTCGTGGTGTCGGTTTTTGAAAAGCGCCAAGCGCTCCTTTATCCAGCACTACTCTCATGGGTGAATCATTTACATCCCACTGCCCTTTCACAATATTTTTAGGTTCGTCGCCTTCAAACACCAGATAACTATAGTTTCGATAATGCGGTAGCTTGCGAGTCAACCCAGGAATTGCTTTAGTGTTGTCACTGCTCAACCAGAGCAAGGTTTTTTCTCTGTTTTTCGGATGCCGTGTTGTAGCCAGGAATGCATGCTTGTCTTTAGTATAGCTTTTATCACCAAGATGGAGTGAATCTTGCGTTACTTTTAACTTCTGATCTTCCAAACTGACAATAACTTGATCCCGGAATTTATTGTTCCAGCCCACTAGCCAGATGGATCGATCCGCTGGCAATTCTTTTAACTCACTTTCGTTTATAATTTCCATTTGTTGAGAATATCGCTGCTGCCATTGCTTCGCCAGTTTTACATAGGCGGCCAATCGCGCTGGATCTTCTTTAGCAGGCAGTACAAGTAATGGCCTGTCATCACCAAAACCTTGTGATATGGCAGATGGAATTTCGCGACTATCTAAACGTCGAAACACATCAAACGCGGGATCAACATCAATTAATACTGGCTTCTCGGGTACTGCAATGGTTACGGTATGCTGTTTATCCGTAATTGCCACTAACTTTTCAACCACCCCTTTATCTCCAGCCAAATAGATGCGCACCGGAACATTTAATTGATACGTGGGCTTTTCTTGCAGTTGGTTAAGCTTAAAACTTACTCGGTATCCGCTGTTCTGCGCTTTTATATCGACATCGGAAATCTCCAGGTGTGGCGCGCCGGCTTGATCGACCCACTGCGCGAACAAGGCTGACAAATCACTGCCTGCAACGGATGAAAACACAGCCTGTACATCGGAAAAAGAAGCAATGGCAAATTTATGTCGCTCATAGAGCGCGCGCAAAGCTTGCTTAAAAGTTTCATCGCCCAGCTGTAATCGCAACATGTGAAACAACATCAATGTTTTTCCATAACCCACCGCTTCCGATGCTGAGCTATGTCGCGAACGAAATTCCGTTAGCGCAAAATCGCGGCTTTCGTTGACGAAATCCGTATACTTTTGTAACACGCTGCGGCGGTACTCGGCACCCTGTCCTCGTTGTTCTTTCAGTAGATGATCAGCTAAATAAGCGGTAAGCCCTTCGGACCAGTTGCCGCTTTCGTATTCTACAAATACTCCGTTACCCCAGTAATTGTGTAAAATCTCATGAGGATAGGAGGTATAGATAATAAAAGGAAAGCGTATTACCCGCGGACCCAGCAAGGTAAAGGACGGCATGCCGTAGCCGGTTTCCCAGAAGTTTTCCACCAGTGCGAATTTTTGATAGGGATAAGGGCCAATGAGTTCATTATACATGGCAATGTATTGCCCGGTTGCCTTGATGTATTTCTGCGCCAGGGCATCATCCTTGTCGCGTAAGAAAACCATGGCAGTGGTGCCGTCGATGGATTGCTGGTATTCCTGATACTGAGAGGCCACTATATAAATGTCATCTTGTGGATGCTGTTCCACCCAATGAATGCTACGTTGCTGGCCAACACTCTGCTCGGATTGCAAGGCGCCTTGCGATACCGCCCCCCATCCTTGTGGCACCTGGATATTGAGGTCGAAGCTAAACAGTTCTGAATCGTTGAAAATGGGATACCAGGCAGTGGAACGCGCCAGGAATACGCCATCAGGCGAAATTAAACCCGGCGTGGTGTTATGCGTCTCATCCAGGGCATGATGAATCTTTCCCTGATAATTTAGCTGCAATGTTGATGACTGATCCGCCAGCTTCACTTCATATTGTACTAAGGGTACATCGGCTGTTTCTGCTAACTTTTTGAAAGCTGGAGAAGTAATGGCGTGTTTCTGGATCTTGGCCTGTGGAGACGCTACTTGCAAATGCTCGTGTAATAAAAACTTCACCACACCGTTATCGATAACCTCGCCAGGTAAATCTATTGTGCTCGTTACTTCAAGTGTGGATTGCTCGGGATTCAGGTTTATCTGAATTGAGTAATGCGCAAGATCGATGGTAGTTTCACTAGTGGCTGCGCTGTCTTTACTGTCTTTGCCGGATTCCGTTTTACTGGAACAGGCGGTGCAGAAATAGATGACAAGTACAACGCCAAAAATGACCCGTAATAGCCTGGTACGTAATAGCCTGGTATTAGTTCCTGCGATTATTTTTGGCATATTTCCCTGTCAATTAATTCAGTGGTTTTGGTTTGCGTCAATAATAGTGATTGCCCACTCACAGATTCAAGTAAGCATGAGAAGATATTCCCGAATAATAAAAAGCACATGATAAATCAGTAGTATTAATCACTCAAATTACACAATGAATCGTAGAAAATTAAGCGAATTTCTGGCCTGGCGGCTAGTTTATCAGGACCATTGACCAGCCGATTTATAGAAATTGACATGTGACAAGTAATCATGATTTAGCCAGTAAAACCAGCCGTTCCTCCCTTGTTTTCCCTTTGTCGTACTGTTACTAAGTAAAGTATCAGGGTGTTTGATTCCTTTATGCGTCCAACCAGGAAATTGAGGTTCTGAATGTTCAGCACTGCGGAATTGGGGCAAAAACTCTCCAAAAAAGACTATAAGGCAATCGAGCCTATATTAAGAGAAGAGTTACTACAACTACAGAGATCCCTGCTGGAACAAACCAAAACACCGGTAATCGTGATTTTTGCCGGGGTTGATGGTGGCGGTAAAGGAGAAACCGTGCAGGTACTGAATGCCTGGATGGATGCCCGATGGATGATAAACCGTGCTTACCGGGAACCCTCTGAAGATGAACGTGAACGCCCGGAATACTGGCGCTATTGGCGGGACTTACCACCAAGAGGGCAAATTGGACTATTTTTAAGCTCCTGGTATTCAAAACCGGTGCTTGATCGTGTCTATGGCACCATTAGTGTGGCGGAACTGGACGAACGACTGGACAGGATTGTTGCCTTTGAAAACGCCCTCGCCGAGGACGGCGCATTAATCTTGAAGTTCTGGATGCATCTTAGCAAGGACGCGCAGAAAGCCCGCTTCAAAGTCCTGGAAAAAGATCCTTTGTTAAGCTGGCAGGTTACAGACAAAGACTGGGAACATTGGCGACGCTATGAAGACTTCACCGAGGCAGCTGAACGCACCATCATGCGCACCAATACCGGCAAAGCCGCATGGAATATTGTGGAAGGTGCTGATCCCTATTTTCGCGCAATAACCGTGGGAAAGATCATTCGTGATGCTGTCAGGAAAAAGCTCGATGAGCTGGAAACAGCCAAACTTTCACAAGACCAGACAGGCCA
>NZ_CDLKIE010000466.1:0-2752 GCF_975902315.1 Kaarinaea lacus
GCCCCGTAAAAACCTGTCGTGGGCCGTGATCAATACCCTCTTCATTCGCATGGGGATCGCGATTGAGCGTATCCATGAACGAGTAGTCTGCATATTTTGCGAGTTCCTCAAGCGTCGAAACGGTTGAGGCAGTTTTCTGGGATAAATTATGTTTCATAGGGTAAGCATGGGGTCTGCCCCCTCTTTTTTCCAGTTATTCTTCAGATTCATTGTAGAAACATCTTCATCTATATCCGTTACTATATCTAAGGTTTCTGTTGTTCTTTTACCCCACATCTTATGAAATGCATAAGTTTTACCATGAGCATATATCAACTCATCTTCAGCCATAAAATAGCCGCGTGGCTGAATAACAGGGGACAGACCCCAATTAATCGAGAACATCTGTTTCTTTTGGCCGCCCTGCTTTTCCTTTAGTTTCTCGCCTGCCTAATGCGTGAGCTATTTGCTCCTGAAATCGTTGATTGCCCAACACATATGATCCTTGACCCTATTGATCCTTTTTACTCCAAGAAATGGCTCTGATCCAATATTAGTGAAACCTATGTTCTCACCCTATTTATTGGGTTGGTTAAAAAGTAATAAGCGTAAAAGTTTCCGTTCTTCCATATAATGTGTCCCATGACCAAAAGCTATCGACGAGCCGCTTCCATTGTATTTTATATAATTTGCATCATCGTCATTCCCGTTGCAATGACTTTAAATACAGTAAAAATACCGGCGACCGTTACACTGCATTCCGACAACCCTACGCCCTATGGATATACCATCAGCCTTAGCCTGTTTCTGTTTCCCATGCTGGCGTTGATTTTCTGGATGTATCGATACAAGAACCTTTCGTTTCAGAAAAAAGCATTCTGGTACACCATAGCGCTGCTCACTCCAACGGGCATCGTGCTTGATATACTCTTCGGCAATGCATTTTTCACCTTTGGCAATCATAACGCGGTGTTGGGTATTACCTTTCCAGCCGTTGGCGGGCCTCTTCCGGTAGAGGAACTGGTATTTTATGTATCCGGTTTTATGACCGTGCTTCTACTTTATCTTTGGGGTGATGAATACTGGTTTGAAAAATACAACGTGCCCGATTATGTATCACAATCTCAGGAAATTTCAAAAGTGCTGCAGTTTCACTGGCCTTCGGTTATCGTCGGACTGACATTAATACTATTGTCAGTGATTGTTAAGAAATGGTTTTCACAAAGTAGCGAAGGATTTCCCTGGTACTTCACTTATTTAACCGTCGTAGCGTTAATACCCTCAATGGGCTTGTACCGAACCGTGCGACCGTTTATCAACTGGCGCGCTTTCAGTTTTACTTTTTTTATCATTGTGCTCATTAGTCTGATCTGGGAAACGACACTGGCTCTGCCATACCAGTGGTGGGGATTTCAGGATCGCGCCATGATGGGAATTTTCATCAGCGCCTGGCACAAGCTGCCCATCGAAGAAATAGTGGTATGGTTTTCTGTCAGCTACGCCACTGTCATCATTTACGAAACCATGAAGATCTGGTTATCCTCAAATAAATCCCTTAAAGATTTTTTATTTCACTAACAAAGATAATAATAAAAAGGGTCACCTTTTTATTATAAAGGATGTATTTCTTGGTAGCGAGACAGCCAACTCTCTATAATACATAACACCTGATTATTCACCTGAGGAATCACAATGAGCCCACTCGCCGTCGCACCCTTACCTTTTATCCTGACTCTATTGTTTTTCACAGCTGCATCGGCCGCAGCCAACACGGTCAAGGTGACGCCATTGGGCAGTCACGATGGTGAATTTTGTGGTCGTGATCGGGCGCTGGTTTTTGAAGATCCCGATGGTACACGACTGCTTTACGATGCCGGGCGTACCGTGGCAGGTGCGAAGGATCCGCGCCTGGGTAAAATTGATGCCCTGCTTGTCAGTCATATGCATGGGGACCACGTGGGCAATCAGCATATCGAAGCCACCAACCAGGGTACCTGTGCGACACCCTCAACCCCTGTGAATGCCTTGCCCAATACTAATAGTGTGAATATCGCCCTGGCCAAAAAGGCGAAGATTATTACCGGTAGTGAAATGCCGAAGTTCTTCGCGAGCAAGCTCGAGGCGCTGGGTGGTGATCCCAGGGATGCGCAGCTTGTACGCTTTGGCGGTTCGCGAAAGATTAATGGCGTAACCATTACCACCGTGCCGGCGGTGCATTCCAATGGGATAGCGCCGGGCATGATCGGCGGTCAACTGGGTGATCTGTTACACGCCTCCGGTCTAACCGCCTATGCCGGGCCGCCCACCGGTTATGTGCTGACGTTTTCCAATGGCCTTGTGGTTTATCTTTCCGGCGATACCGGTATCACGGCGGAACAAGACAGCGTGGTACGCCAGCATTACCAGGCCAGGCTGGCGGTGATGAATATTGGTGATACCTATACCACCGGCCCGAAGGAGGCTGCCTTTGTCGTCAATAAACTGATCAAGCCCAAAGCTATTATCGCCTCCCACGCTAACGAAGCGGCAACAAAAAACGGTAAATTAATTCCAGGCACCCGCACCGATATCTTTAAACGCGCGACGAAGGTGCCGGTACATCTGCCATTGAGTGGCAGGACCATGGAGTTCGACTCAAAAGGTCGTTGCGTGTCCGGGTGCTAGTGCCAGAGAAATACTGGACTTGCTTTATTCCAGTCGACACTCAGCCGCTTGGTCCAGACCACGTTTATAACGTCTAAATTGGGAGATAAGTGAAAGCCGGGTTTGAGAA
>NZ_CDLKIE010000467.1:0-3592 GCF_975902315.1 Kaarinaea lacus
GTAACGATTGCCAGTCCTTAAAGACTCTCTCTCCCCTACCCGTCCGGACACCCAGGTGCCGCAACAGCTTTCGAACGTGCTGCGTATCGGACCATAGTGATGAATCGTCTGCATGAATACCAAGACTGTTCGCTAATCTTTTGGCTTTTTTATAGGAAAGACCGGCAATTGCAGCGGCACTGGCAATGCCGCAACCGGTCGATTCCTGTTGTATGACAGGTTTCATCAATTAATTCACTCGTGGGCTTTTACCGGTAGCAGATCAACAACCGTTATCTCAGGCCGTGCCAGCACACGTAGGGGTGGGCCCCAGGTACCAGTACCCCGGCTAACATAAAGCCAGCTATCTGAGCCCACTTGCGATAAGCCTGGTGACACCCGGTAAACCAGCCAGGTTAACAAGCCAAAGGGAAAAATCTGTCCACCATGTATATGGCCGGATAATTGTAAGTCAAAATAACCAACTGATCGCTCTTCTACAACGGGCTGGTGCTTTAGCAGTAAGTTAAAAAGGCCATTTGAATACCGTTTCAGTAACTCAACTTCGTTCAAACTTGAGTACTGAACTCTACCCTCCACTGCTGGATCGTCCACCCCGATAATATTTATTGCACTATTCACCGTTTTTCCAGCATTTGACAATAGCACAAAGCCAGCACGCTCAGTGAACTCACGCGCCTGCTCCAGGCCTGCCAGAACTTCATGGTTGCCGTAAACAGCGTACTTACCCAGACGGGCATTCAGTCTCGCCATCTGTGCGATTAAATTTTCCAGGTGATCTAACTGCATATCGACCAGGTCACCGGCAGATACAATGACATCTGGTTCGATAGCACTGATTTCGTCAACAATACGCTCTATGTGTCGCTCTTCACTCAATAGCCCCAGGTGTAAATCAGCAATGAGCACCAATCGTAGTGGTTGTGACAGTTTTACAGACTCTACTGTTATGCGTTCGATATAAATCTGCTTTGCAGTTAAATACCCATAAACACCAATACCAATAACCAGAAGACTTAACCAGATCGTTCTGCGTGGTGAAGCCAGATAGCGTACAACAGCATTTATACCGCCTGCTTGTGCAAGCTTTTCCAGCAAGTCAAATGTAATAGAAAGCACAAAAAACAGATAGATAAATCCCATCCACAGAAATGTCAACCAGGACAATGGCGCAACAAAGAAAGCATGAATATTGCCATGGGTGAAAATCTCGACAATAAAAATAGAACAAGCGAAGAGAATAAGGCTAGCAATAATATATCGCCGGTATTGTGGTAACAGCTTGAGCAGCTTGCGGTACAGGTAATAATGAAAACCACCATATATACCAATAAATACCACAATGGCGACAACCAGAATTCCCGTGTTCATACGTTTTCTATCCGATTGAGTGCAGAATTCAACTGGTATTTTTTTTCCAGTTTAGATGCTGGTACGACGAAAATTAGTTCCTATAATTTGTCATACTGATTAGAATATAACACGTTCTACATGATTAACATTTTTAAAATTATTGCTCCCGAAAAAACATTTTACGATTCAAATGAAAGATTTTACACATTACACTGAAATCGATCGTAAACACATTTGGCACCCATACAGCGCGCTTTCATCCCAACTACCCGTCTATCCCGTCGAATCGGCGCTGGGTGTGCGTTTAAAACTGGCCGATGGACGTGAACTGATTGATGGCATGGCTTCCTGGTGGTGCATGATTCACGGTTATAACCACCCCGAGATGAACGCAGCATTGGAGCAACAACTAAACAACATGTCACATGTCATGTTTGGTGGTTTAACACACCAGCCTGCAGCGGAACTCGCCGAGCAACTGGTTTCTCTTACACCAGAACCTCTGGACGCGGTATTTTTCTCCGATTCAGGATCGGTATCCGTCGAAGTGGCGATGAAGATGGCTATCCAGTACTGGCATGCCAAAGGTGAGCCGAAACGACAACGATTTGTATCCCTGCGCTCGGGTTATCATGGTGATACGTTCGGTGCAATGTCCGTCTGCGATCCGGTCACTGGCATGCATAGTTTGTTTTCCGACATACTACCCAGGCAAATATTTGTTGACCAGCCACGCTGCCGATTTGGTGAAGCATGCAGCGCTCATGATATCGCGCCATTAAAACAGGCGCTAAGCGAACATAGTAAACACATTGCCGCCGTGATCATGGAGCCCATCGTTCAGGGCGCGGGTGGCATGTGGTTCTACTCTGCTGAGTACTTGCGCAAAGCTCGCGAGTTGTGCGATCAATATGGCATTTTGTTGATTCTTGATGAAATTGCCACGGGCTTCGGGCGCACTGGCCGCCTGTTTGCCTGTGAACATGCAAACATTTCGCCCGACATTATGTGTATTGGTAAAGCCCTGACCGGTGGTTATTTGACACTGGCTGCAACACTCACATCTCGCGATGTACACCAGACAATTGATAACGGACATCCCGGCGTTTTCATGCATGGCCCGACGTTTATGGCCAATCCGCTCGCATGCACCGCTGCACTGACTAGCATACGATTATTACTTGATTCACCCTGGCAGGAAAACGTAGCGCGCATTCAGCAAGGCCTCGAAGATGGCTTAGAAGAATGTAGAAGCTTTAATAATGTGGAAGATGTGCGCGTACTGGGCGCTATTGGCGTTGTGGAAATGAAACAACCAGTGGACATGCAAAGCATTGTGCCACAATTCGTTGATGCTGGCGTGTGGGTGCGCCCCTTCGGAAAACTGGTGTACCTGATGCCACCCTTTGTAATTAACAATGAAGATCTTTCAAGGCTAACCAGCAGCATCGTAAATATTGTTAAACAGCATGGTCGCTAATAAAAATATATTCGAGTTAAATCTTAATTTCTTTTGCCAATCACCCCGGCAATAGCGTTACTGTCGTATCCGCCGTGGTTTTATCAATATCAAGTAGCAATTCACAATACTCAGCATGTTCATCCACCGGCGTGGGATCATCCGCACAGCTACAGCCAGTAATCATGCTTTTATAAAATATACCAGCTTTAGCCCTGATAAATTCCGGCTCCTCTGCAATATTGAGAATCATTACGCTGAAATTGTTATCATTGGTATAGTTTCCCTGAGATAAACCCTGCTGCAATGGCAACTCGGTCACATCCAGTTGTTCAACCTCCACCTTGAGAACATCTTTAAAACCTGGTGTGCCCCAGGCAGTGAGTGATTGTGCTAGCTGAATCATTTACAGCGCCATGGATTATCGTTTATTGATTCACGACTGGTTGATGATCATTTTATCGAACAGCTCCCGGCTCACCGGATTCTCCATGAGCTCGTGAGCAATGATTAAACCCGTTGCTGACCACACCTGGTAAAAGTTGGCACGGCGCCCCACCAGGCCACCATTACGACCATCGTAATACTCCGGCCATTTATCGACTCTTAAACGTTCTGTCATGACATTCATAGCCTGTTCCGCAAGTTCCAGCCGACCGGTCCTCAATGCTGCCGCAACGAACGGCCATACCAGTACCGGCCAGTTACCACCATTGTGATACGACCATGCCACATTTTTAGGATCACTACCGGTAGAGAAACGCCACTTCTCGCCGGTCA
>NZ_CDLKIE010000468.1:0-9971 GCF_975902315.1 Kaarinaea lacus
GCATTGGCAACCCGTCGCCCTGGTATTCGCGGTATTAACAGGCATCAGCCTTTCTATTTACTGGCAATTTAATGGCGGCGCAAAAATTGTCCCCAAAACAGCTGGCATTGAATCTGGAACTTCTATTATTGATAGCACGCCTGGCAAAACGACAGTTCCTGATACTATCGTTGCCAATAATTTATCAGATACCAGGAATGTATCTGGCACGGCAATTCCTGCATTGCAGGTACCTGCACCTGATTTCCCATCGGTGCGTGAAAGCCAACTGGAAGTTGAAGTACAGACTGAATCCGATCCAGTGAATACTGATGCTGACACCAAACTGGCAGCCGTTACATTAGAAAAGTCAGAGAAAAAACTACCCGCTCAAAATGCTGACACTGCTTCCGCAACTGAAGACACGCCAGGCACCGATAAACTCTACCAGCAGGTTACCGTAATTCTGGAAAAACCAGGCATTGAAACCAGTACCGAGCCTGGAAATGCCAGTACTCAGTCGATCGAACCGGATAAACCTGAACCCGGAGTGAGCCTGGCTTCAATAGAAAACACGAATACCCATTCTGAACCAGTTCGCGTTTCGGCTAATGGAAAAGAAACTTACCCTCCACTGGTTGGCTCGCCTGTTGCCGAGTTGTCTGGCGATATAAAACCAGACCGGCAAACTAATACCCGTTTTACAAATGCAAGCATCGCTTCAATGCCCCTGGCGACATCATTAACATCTGCCCCACCTGGTAACGTCCAGAACATTACAAAAGCAAAAGTCAAACCCTTTATTTCTAACGACGACCTGCGCACGTTGTTATTCAACTTGTCAACCGCCTACGAAATGGGTAACTTGCAACAGTTGGTAAGAACATTTGCATCGGACATCTCCAGCAGTGACGGTTCAACCCGAAAGCAACTGGAAAATGATTATCAGCGGTTGTTTGATATTACTGATACCCGTCGACTAGCCATTCGCGATGTCAAATGGCTGAAGAAAGATAAACAAATGTTAGGCGATGGTGATTTCCAGGTGCTGATACGGGAAAAAGGCGCTACAAACTATACAACTTATGAGGGAAAAATTAGTTTTACTGTTGCCAAAGAATCAAATAATGTTGTAATAAAACGACTCGATTACAACTATAATAATTAACCACGTGTGGTTCGTGAATAAATAATCACATGTGGTTCGTGCAAATCGCATTGAGGCAGAACTGGAATTTACATTATTCAGGATGAATAGAAAATTCAACCTCGCTTTAGCCAGCTACATAATGTGTTGTCTGTTAACTATACAATGCAGTATTGCTGCCCCGTTAGGGCTTCCTAAAAATACCGCTAAAATTGGCTACGGAATTGGCGCCGGTTACGTCTCCGTTGATGATCCCGACGGCGATACGAAGAATAACCTGACGGTACTACCCTTCAATTTTATATATACTGACTGGCTGAAGGGTGAAATCAGGCAATGGACAGAATTGTATTATTATAAAACCTCACTCGACGCCGATGCGAACAATATAGGTCAGGATGTTGAACGCTATGGTATACGCTTTTCATTGCAAAAAAGTTTTCGATTGGCAAGATCATGGTCGCCCTGGCTGGGTGTCGGTATCGATGTATCAAACGCAAGTTATACCGCCCGTCATACCAAGGATTCAGACGGCTTTTTAATTCAGTCTTTTCCGGATCGAGAGGAAACAGACTTATCTGTACTACTAAATATGATTAGTGAATGGTCATTACGTCAGGAATGGACGATTGGCGCCAAACTGGAACAGTCCATACCTACTAGCGGAGATATCATGGAATTCTCTGCGGTGATGACGATACTTTATCGGTACTAGCACTGGCGATGAAAGATGTTATTGATTACGTAGAGAGGATGGAGTTCACAGATTGAAAACAATAAATAGTTATATGTTTTATAGTTTATTGTTTCTGGCAGTTATACTGTCAGGCTGTAGCAGTGACACGGAACTTCCCCCGGAACGCCCCCTGGGCGTTGTAGCGGGCAAAGTGTTTGATAGCGCAATTTCCGGTGCACAAGTTACGGTTTATGCCTTTGGCGATGGTATTCGCGGCGCGCGCCTGGGTGGTACAACGACGGACAGCGCCGGCAATTTTTCTCTCGAAATCCAGTCACGGGACCAGCTTATACTTATCGAAGCAGCTGGCGGCAGTTATGTTGAGCAAGCAACTGGAACCACTGTAACCGTTCCTGATCAGCAAGTGTTGCAGGCAATCACCCCCTACAATTCCGATGATGGCGTCGCTGTGGTAATTACACCTTTAACGCACATCGTATCCGGATTAACGAGTTTTAAAATAGCCAACGGTATGGCTGCAACGCAAGCTTTTTCCGAGGCGCAAATTACTGTTGATCAATATTTTACAATAGATACAGCCACTACAATACCAATCGACATTACTGATGATAACAATACTGTCAACGCTGTAAGTAGCGAGGCATTATATGGTTTTTATCTGGCAGGGATTTCCAACTGGAGTTTGTGGGCCAGCGATAAAAACCAGGTAACACCACACACTATATACACATCAATCGGCATAACCCAGCTTATGTACAATGACATTCAGTCTGATGGCGCACTTGATGGGGTGGGTTTTGATCTGAATCGCGAAAACCTGATGCCGCTCGCCATTGGTGTTATCCCGCTAAGTACCGAATCTTATCGCGCGGCGTTTTCGCTGCACATGTTAGCCATATCCAGTATTGCTAGCAATGCCACAAACCTTAAGCCGGGTGACCTGCAACAGGTTGCAGAGGATCTGGCCGGTAAAACCAGTGATATATTTTCAGAGGGAATACTGGACATAAACGCCCAGGCACCCGAGCTCAGCCTGACTCAACCACTGCAGGCGGCATATAGTGGCACACTGGCATTGGAATTTAATATCGGTGGTTTTCTGGGTGCAGAGACCATTGGCGCATCTCTGGATGGCTTTAGTCTCGGTGAGTTACAAAATCCACAAAATCCCGTATTGATTATCGACACCACCGATTTTCTACCTGATGGAGATCACACCCTCAGTGTTTCAGCCGTCGACGTTTTAGGGAACACCGCCGGGCTGGATTTAACGATACGCTTCGATAATACAAACCCTGTTGTTAATGTAACTTCATCTGCTATAACCAGCACTACCCCGGCAACCATAACCGGTACCTACAACGACAATATCTCAGGTGTTGATTCGATTGTTGTGAATGGTCAATCAGCAATACTTGACCAAAACGGCAACTGGTCTGCCAGCGTGGATATTAACCCAGGCGAAAATAATTTACCTGTCGTGGTGCTGGACAACGCGGGTAATCAAACCAACTCACAGACAAGTCTGTATCTTGACGTCATACCGCCTGTAATAGACACCAGTACCGGCCATAGTAGTGCCCGTTTTTCTGATGGCTCGGGTGGATTTTTTCCCGCTCCACTGGAAAACACGAATGACACGTCAGCCTTGTATATTGAAACCAGCCACCTGGAACTGAACGGCGTACCCATCATACGACAGGATCTGGATAATAATCTTATTCCGTATTTTGCCTTTAATGTCGTCGATGAAAAATTAGCAGGTGTCGCCACTGATTTTCAGGACCTGGAAGTTCGTATTCAATATGAAAAAGAGGGAGAAATACTCAGTCCATGGCGTGTATTACCAGTGCCTGCTGGAAACGAATACCTGATCCCTCTGGCCTCTGAGACCCTGGCTCTCGATTGGCACCAGGCCACACCATTTGAAACTCATACGATACTCGTGGAAGTCAGCGATCCGGCGGGAAACATCACATCAACGAGTTTTTCTTTTCGCTCAGATTTTTATGTTCCACCACTATTCACCAGCAACCTCATTGTTTCTGACCTTGGAACAAGTCTTTTTTCAACAACTGCTTTCACCGATCGATCAAACCTTAATGGGATGGAATTTCAAAGTACGGAGTTCGCAACTATCGTAAATCCGGTAAACAAACCAATCTATATACGAGTGGAGGACAATGCTATCCATTCCGTTACACAGACTGTTGAAGAACTGGTTCGCGAACATCAGGTCAGGCTAAATACGTCAACCGAGTGGCAAGTTCGTTTAATGACGACGACTCTACAATGCCCTGATGGGAATGCGAGCCAATGGCAAAATGTGTCTTCAGTTTTTAACTGGGTGAATAGCGGTTGGGTTGAAGAATTTGTACCAGCTCCATTTTCAGGTTCAATTGAATTTGTCCTTGACGATAATCTTCCACCTCCACCCACACCAACATCGTGGATTGATATGCCTCATTTCGACCAGGAATTCAACTCGACTTCGATTGCGATAAGTAGCTCGCTGACACTTCACTATAATTTTGACTACGTACTTGATAATTTAAATTTTCTCCCACCTGCCGCATTTATATCAAATTGGCAGTTACAGGATACGAACAATCAAGTCGTCGCGACATGTCCAGATACCAGTTTTTTCCAACAACGACAGGTGTTCAATTATGTGTCAGAACCAGGCTTTCCGAAACCCGTTGTCAATGAAGTACCCTTAACAAATCTTCCCGGTTTTTCCACTACCGGGTTCACCGTGTTTGATAACGATGCCAACGCTCCCATTCAGGCTGTGAATGGCTGGTATCAGATTCCTGCAAGCCATTCATTTACCATTACCAAGCTTGTCACAACACCCCAGTTGTTGAACCATAACGAAGATATTTCAGATTTAACCAGTGCAACCTACACCCCAAAACTGAACGACAAATCGATCGACTGGACCGTGAACCGGGAATTTAGCATTTCTACCATACATGATGCGGGAGCCGCACGGATTTCTGACATGTCACAAGCTATTGATATGATAGGAAATGGCGCTTTTACTTACCAAATTGCCCGCTAATTTTACTGACAGCACCCCTGGTACCTGCTGTTTTGGTTAAAGAATATACATATATAGGTATGTTGTTTAAAAAACTACCATCCAGGCCACCGAAAACAGCCAAATAACACAATCAGAAGGATCTATTAAGTCCTTAAGTTATATGGAGTTTCGCTCGATACCATTTCTGTTAAGCTGGATATCGACATATGGATTTAGGCCTCTCACACACTCTTTTATATTTTGCTGGCATTGCCCTGGTAGTGATGCTAGCTGTAGTGGGCGCTTCGCTGAACCAGTTGATGGGCATCCGGTTACACCGACCACGCTTAAAGCTCGCTGATCAAGCAGACGTTCCCGGCTATTTGCAAAAGTTATATGAAGATGCCATTACCCAGCTCTCCCCTTTGGGATTTGAAATTCATCACTACCAGTTAAGCAGCGACATTATTTCCCATGAGCATGCTGAAAAGCTGAGCCTGGTAATGGTGAACCGGGAATCTGGTGTATTTGCCGAAATATCGCCCGCCTCCACCTTTCTCGACATGCCGGGTTATGAAACAGATTTCTGGAGCATCACCCAGGATGGTAAAGCACTAATGACATTGAATGGTCGGGGCCACTCAGTATTATGCAACATACCTGGCGCTGAGATTCATGATCCCATGTCTACTTCGGTAGCGGAGGAATATGAAGCTCACCTGCTCGAACAAAAAGATGTGTTTGCTGACAGGAAACCCGTTACCCCTAATGCTGCTGGTTATCTTAAACTGCAACAAAAACTGCTGGATGGTTATTTTGTTTGCCTGTTAAAGGAAGGTGGTGTCATATCCACAGGCAACAACGAATTCAGGCTGAGTTTTGGTAAAACTTTCAGCCTGGTGCGGCATCTGATACACGGGGAAAAACGTCTATATAAAGTAATGCGCAAAAAACTGACTGCGCAAGCCAGACAAAACAAAGAAACAGGTAAGGATCCAACTGGCACAGTTGATTCGCATCCAGAATATCCTGTAGAAGCCGAGGTACAAGCTTATTTGCGATTGAACTCGGCACGCCAGCGAAATCCCGCTGGCATGATGCGAAAGATAATAACGTTCGTAGTTACCCTGGCGCTTTCCTATATTGCCTTTGGCCTGGTGTTTTCCTTCAATTCCGTACTCATTCTACTGGGAGTAATTCTTTTCCATGAACTGGGCCACATCGCTGCCATGTATGCATTCAAATACCGAGATTTACAAATTTTGTTTATCCCTTTGCTGGGAGCAGCGGCCACCGGTAAAAAAGATGACGTTGCTGTATGGAAGCAAGTGATTGTTTACCTCATGGGTCCCTTACCTGGAATCCTCGTGGGAATAGGTTTGATCATTTTACATCATAGTTATCAGGCTCCCTGGTTGTATGAAACAGCCATCATTATGCTGGTGATAAATTATTTGAACCTGCTGCCTTTTGTGCCACTGGATGGCGGTCATATCGTGCGACTAACTATTATGGAGCGTTTTCCTACCGGTAAATTGTTATTTTCAGGACTAAGCGGGCTGGCTTTTGCCGCAGGTGGCTGGCTCCTGGGTGAACCCGTTTTTTGGGTACTCGCTGTTGTCATGTTTGCAACCTTACCAATGGCCGCATTGGAAGCAGGCGTATTACACGAACTTTACCAACCCCCTCACAGCATCGATGATCTGGATAAGGAAAGTAAACTCGGAAAAATTTTTGAAACCCTGAAACAATCCAAATTCAAAAAAATGCATTTTTCTGAAAAGTTCAAACTGGTTAATTCCTTGAGCGATATATTATTTCAATCAGGACATCTAAGCCGTATCGGCTCACTGGGAATGGCATCACTGTATTTAGCAGCGTTATTACTCACACCACCGGCGATCATTGTAAGTGCCGCAGGCTGGCAGAATGCCTACAATGCAATTGCTCTTTTAGCTGGTGAAATACCACAGAAAGACTGGGACAGAGATATCGCCAATGCGGAAAATTCGGAACAGCGTTTTGAAATCATTTTAAATGCGGCGCAATTTTATTCCGCCACGAAGGAATTACCAAAAGCACTGGCTTATCTCGAGCAGGCAGAAAAATCTCTGGCGGCCGTTGAAAGTGACGATACGCTGGCCAGACTGTATGAAGCTTACTGGATTTATTACCAACGGTTAAATGATACAGAACTTAGCATCACTTATCTTCAAAAGGCAATCGATGTTCGTAACAAGACGCCAGAAAAACATTATCCACAACTGGCTTCCAACTACCAGGCCCTGGCGAATCTAAAACAACAACAAAAAGACACTGCGGCAATGGAAGCCGATTTAAAAACCGCGCTCGACTATTCATTAAAAATTGAAAATCCCGAGGACCGGTTTATGATTTCCAATGTAGTTAACCAGTTATTAGGCTTATATTATCAACAACAAAAACCTGGTACCGCGCAGGCACTGCTGTTAAATATTTTACCCGGGCTAATTGAATATACAGATCCATTCAACAGTTATGTATCAAGCTTTGTCTATCAGGAGTTAGGCTGGTTGTACGCTGATAAAGGTGACTACAAATCCGCGTTAAAACAGTTTAAATATGCGTTAACGGTATTGAAAGACAGCGCCCAATATTCTCAGGGCGAAGAATCAAGCTATGAATCATCCGATCCATTTTCGAATACGAATGTTCTCCTTGCGATCGCCACCATTCATTTCAAACAGGGGAATTTGTCTGCTGCCAAAGGGAAGCTCAGTGAAGCAGAAAAACTGGCAAAAGAAAATTACTTTGAATCTCTCGAGCAATACATAAACGACTACTTGCCAGAAGTAGTCACTGGCAATCAGGAACCCGATGATTCACGTGAGTCTATACGCTGGAAACTGATAAGTGATACTGTAAAAAAATTGCGCCAGTAAATCATTGCCCTCCCCGCTCAACCAAATAGTAAGACCATAATCATTATTACTGTTATTGTTCTGTTCTGCTAAGACTAATACGGCCTTTCTCCGATATAGTTTCCACCCGGCATATACTCGCATACCCAGTATTCTGCATCCAGAAAACTGGTATTTACCAATGTGGGACAAATTGCCCGGGCACACCCTACTTCCGTGGTGTCACGCCAGACTATTTGGGTATAGTGTCCACACTGTGCCCCAGGCGTGCAGGTATTCGTAGCGTAATCATAATCAACGGATTCGCTGGCCCATAAATCAGTAATTGAATAGGGGGTGTAGCTTAACCCATAATTTGCAGCGATATTTTCACCTACCCATTGGCCAAGTGCATTTGTACGCTCGGTCGCATCACTATGCGCATAGACACAGGTGTCAGCATGTGACTGGGCAAAATCAGCAAGGTCCTGGTTCCAGACTAATGCTGTTAATGGTGGATCAGGTATTGGTTGGGGTGCAGGTATTGATTCACGTATTGCGTTATGTGCACAAACAAAATCATCTGCTAAGCTGACTCCTGGTATTACAACTGTACAGTCCAGATCAGTAGTCGGCGTTTGATTCCCGGTAATTTTTTCACTATCCGGCTCGTCACTACTACACGCGAGCATACTTGCAGCAAGTATCAAATATGCCAGTGATCTACAGCTTTTCAATTCGAGTAATAACAACACCTGATGCGCTCCATGACCAATCTTTCTTAACCAGTATATACAAAAGTTATGCCTGTGAATTGTTGTTTTTATCGAGTTTTTAGTGTGCACTTCTTAATAATCCCGATATGGACATCCGTCGTAACCCTTTAACCACACCGACAAACTAACCGTAGCAATGTGGACCTGCTCAGCAACAAAGTTATATCCCAAGAGGAATATGTTGAGCCGCTAAATTACGGACGTTGAATAGCCTGGATCCAGGACAATTATGATCTTGCATCAACGATATCTACTAATCTAATTATTTTGTGACAACCCCACGGAGGTAAGAAAGAATGCAGTGTGTTAATTTGGTAAAAAACAACAAGAAAGAAATGAATAATTTCATAAGTTTCCTTGGTAACAGTGCGCTCGCAGCAATATTAACGACGGCTCTACTGTATAGTTCAGGCACATTAGCGGGGAACAATGAGATAACTGATAATAGCCGGCTGGCTCTCAATGGGGACAAAACCGCATTACAAACAAAAACGAATATCAGTCAATCCAAAATGACACCAGAAAACAGGAAAAATATTCCTGCAAGCGACAATCAAATTGGTTCATTCAGCATAGAAGATGGCGCCATGATGGGCCACTACGGTGATGGGGAATACGCCGACTAAATCAGATTAAGCTGGACTTCTAATTTAATAGCGAATGCATACCAACTGGGCCAAAGGTTTTCTCCGAGCGGGTTGCATTCGCGATACCGTTAGACTTTTTTAGGAGGCGTCTTCTGTGAAGGCGTTGGCGCCCAGGTTGAGCGACCTTTTGGAGTACTCGCCCGAGTATTGAGATTTTCGACAAACTCTTTGGCATATTTAGTCACTTGTTGCAAGGACCCTTGCATACTGCCAACAATTTCGGAATTGTCACGCGCCACAATATACTTGTACCAGTCATCACCTTCGGCTCCTGCCGGTGGTGTGGTTTTTTCTACACTAACAACACTAAACAGACTGGCACTGGGTGCTACACCTTTAGCAACTGACATATGATTTAATCCTTACACTTTTGTAGCTTAATATTTGTGACCTTAGGAGAACGAGCTTAGCGATGGCGCTTACCACGGCCGCTTTTCCTGGTGTCTTCGAATCGTACCTTTAGAGGTTTACCGCCAATTGTCTTGCCATCAAGCTCAGCGATTGCAGCTCTAGCCTCGTGACCTTCCATTGCGACTGTCCCGTAACCCCGGCATTTTCCGGTAAATATATCGGTGTTGAGGTGAATGGAATGCACGGTACCGTATTCAGAAAATAAATTGCGTACTGATTCTTCAGATGCATCAGAAGGCAGGTTGCCGATAAACATTTTTTTCAATTTAATTCTCGTCGTTAGGGCGGATCCCTGAAGACCGCGTAAATAGATACCACAGACCCCACAGAGTTATTGCAGGGCCCGCGGACATTAATTATTTAAGTTTAAGCTTCGACCTGAACCGATGTAGCTTGTAAGCCTTTGGGGC
>NZ_CDLKIE010000469.1:0-12345 GCF_975902315.1 Kaarinaea lacus
CACTGACACCAAAATTCTGTTGTAAACTAAAGCGCTGGAACGATAAATCTTGTTTTGATGCTTATAATCTGATTACTATCGTTGGGTTGATAGTGTTAATGATTCGAAATTTACTCGAGATTTCTTAAATATGGCTTAATATGGCCGATGACTATTGCAATAATCCGGATATTTTATGCGGTTGTGGTTAAGTAATAATCATATTTTTTCTTTTCAAAGCACTTATTAAAAATACCATAAAAACAGATAGATACAGGAAGGGCGAATGCGAGTTCTGTTAGTAGAAGATGATGAAGTATTAGGCGATGGTTTGCGCATCGGCCTGAAGCAGGCGGGTTATACCATTGACTGGGTCACTGACGGTTTGAGTGCCAACAACGCCATTACCGATAATGAATTCGATCTGGTGGTGCTTGATATAAATTTACCAAAAATGTCAGGACTGGAGGTGTTGCGCAATATTAGAAAACTGGGGCGACATACTCCCGTTTTATTACTGACTGCCCGGGATAGTGTACCGGACCGAGTCGAAGGACTGGATAGTGGTGCTGACGACTATATTGTAAAGCCGGTAGACCTGGATGAGTTGTGCGCGCGCCTGAGAGTATTGCAGCGAAGGGCTATGGGTCGTTCCGATCCAGTCATTCAACATGGCGAATTAGTACTGGATCCCGCTGCACATCGGGTGACAGTCAATGGTAAGCCTATTAGCTTGTCCATGCGCGAATTCGTGTTGCTGCAGCACCTGTTAGAGAACGTTGGAAGAGTGATTCCCCGGGCAAGACTGGAGCAAAAATTATATGGTTGGGAAGGTGAAGTAGAAAGTAATTCACTGGAAGTGTTTATTCATCATTTACGTAAAAAGCTGGGGTCAAATTTAATTCGCACCGTCCGTGGTGTGGGTTACATGATAGAGCAAACGTCTTGACTATTTCCATTCGCCGGCGATTACTCGCCAATCTTTTAATTATTATCGCATTCGTAAGTTTAATAACGCTTATATTAAGTTATGAAGATGCACGCCATGAAGTGCAGGAATTATTTGATGCCCAGTTAGCGCAATCAGGCCGAGTACTGCAGGCCCTGTTATTGCCTGAGTTGCTCGTCGGACCCAGCGCTAATCTTCAGGAGTTGCTGGATCGGTTCACTCAACTACCGAGTAAGCCCACCTTGAAGTACGAAGACGAAGAACATGCACTGGGTCATGAGTATGAGCGCAAACTTGCCTTTCAGGTCTGGAATAGTAATAAAGAGATATTGTTGCGGTCCGCTACTGCGCCGACCACTGCGTTATCTGTGGATGCACTGGATCCGCTCAACCGCGGATTTACCGATGAAGTGGTTGGTGTCTACGACTGGCGAGTGTTTTCGATATGGGATGAATCTAACCAGTACTTGATACAGGTGGGCGAACGCTATGATGTGCGCAACGAGCTTATCACTAAAATTAGTCGCCAGTTGATTACCCCGTCGCTGGTATCATTACCCTTCCTGGGTTTAATGATCTGGATTGGCATTGGTCGTGGACTACGTCCCGTACAAAAAGTGGCGCAAGAAGTTACGCGGCGCGATCCGGAATATCTGGAGTCCATGGATGTGGGTCCTGTGCCTTCGGAAATTAAACCGCTGGTGATTAGCTTGAACAGTTTATTTGACCGACTGCAGCTTGCCCTGGAATCCGAGCGGCAATTCACCGACGATGCGGCCCATGAGCTGCGCACCCCCCTGGCAGCGCTTAAAACCCAGGCGCAAGTGTCATTACGTGCAACCAGTGAAGAGGAGCGCCAAAAGGCATTGCGCCAGGTTCTTAATAGTGTCGATCGTGCGACGCACCTGGTAGATCAAATGTTAACGCTGGCCAGGCTTGATCCAGCGGCGACTACGCTAGTGCGACAGAAAATTAATCTTCACGAACTGGCTGCAGAAGTGGTCGCTGAACTGGTGCCCATCGCGTTGGAAAAAAACATCGAAATTGAAATAACCGGCAATGAAGATGTTGTGGTATCCGCAGAACCGGTCAGTTTATCGGTGTTGATTCGAAATTTGGTCGACAATGCTATTCGTTATACACCGTCACGAGGTGCCGTTGTGCTGGACATTAAGCCGCAAACAGACCATCAGGTTATTTTGTCAGTGGAAGACAGCGGCCCGGGGATAAATTCGGAGTTGCAGGGTCGAGTGTTTGACCGGTTTTTTCGTGTAACAGGAAATTCGTCACCAGGCTGCGGTTTGGGTTTATCTATAGTGCAACGAGTAGCTGATCTTAACCGGCTTACAGTTGATTTGAAAAACAAGGATAATGGTTCCGGCCTGGTAGCCAGTGTTATTTTTTCAGGTTAGCTTAAGCGGTTTGCTAGAATGATTCGTGTGTAGATATCAATAACTGCATATTATCGATACTTTCATCGCCATCCAGCGGGAAAGCCAGATCGATATGTAACACCACTGCACCGGATGAACGTGTTGATGTTAGTCGCATCCCCAGCCCAACATCTTTTAGCACATCCGTTCTTTCGGTTTTTTCCACGCCGGGATACCACGCGCGACCAACATCGAAAAATACCAGTCCACCCATGTTCGCCAGCTCAAACAGGTTCCAGCTACTGTAAAATCGTTGTTCCAGCGTTAATAAAAACATGCGATCGCCCCATTGATAACGCAAAGGGTAACCGCGCAAGCCAGAATCGCCCCCCAACAGGACCTGGTTATCAAGGTATGGGTTTTTAACGTATTCAGCGCTTAATGCCATGTAGAATATTTGATTTCGTATATTGGGTAAGTAATATCTGCTGGTAAAAGCAAGTGTGGTGTTATGAGCCGTACCGTCATCAATATTCCCACTGGTTTCAGGCGTAAATAAAATCAGCTGGTCTACAGCGGGTTTAAAGGCCATATTAGCAACCGCATCAAATACCAGGCCCTCATTGGTGGCACCAAATGATTCGTCGGACCAGCCAAGCTTCACTTTTATATCATTACCCAGGTTCAAGTCTTCAGTACGCTGAATGAGCCGAATCCTTCGTGTTTTTATTATTTTGTCTTCGTACAGGTTAAAGCCAACAAATGGGTAACGAAAATCGCGGTCATCTGGAACAGGTGAGCCGGGGAAATCATTGCTTGGTGAAAACTGGTCACTTTGTTTTTGATACCCGACACGCCAACGATAGACCAGGTTGTCAACATAGCCCTGGGAAAATCCCCAGTATGCTTCAGCAATTTCTTCGTTGTGACCAAACTGGTTGACGATATTTCCAAATTCGTAGAGGGAGTCAGTTTGACTGTCAGTTCCGGCTGCGATACCCATAGCCCAACGAGTATCCAGTGAATAGAATGGTCTTTCTAATGAAAAGAACTTGGTGCTGCCGTCGCTCTTGTCAGCGAACACCAACGTGAGTCTGTTGCGAGTACCAAATAACAGCGGATCAACGTACCTGAGCTGTGTTTCATTGCGGTCAACGTTGGAGTCAAATCGCAACTGGAGATCTTTACCGAATCCCAACAGGTTGGACTCAGCAACTTCTGCGCTAAAAGAGTTTTTGCCACCTTCCCGTCCAAAACTGATACTTCCGGTAAACGTCCAGGCGTCCTGTGTAAATACTTCAATGTCGACAACGTTGTCCTTCTCGTGGTAACGAACCGGTTTGATTTCAGCGTCGACGAGATAGCCATTGGTACGCAGCAATCGTTCAGTTTCTGTTAGCAGGCGATGGCTATAGTGGTCTCCCGATTGAAATAGTAGCTGATTTTCAATGATTGATTCCCGGGTTACTGCGTGCAATGAGTTTGCCAGGCGAAATAAAAATATATCTTCTTCCTCTTTATTAGGATCGAAAACATTACTTCGTCGAATAGTAATGTTGCCTATTCTGGCTTCCTTCTCTTCCAGTGTTGAATGATCAGGTATCCGTTCGGATTCAATCAAGGCCATTGTTGGCAATGAGCTGGGTTGTGCGGGGATATTCTGTTTATCCCAGTTTGCAGGGTCGTCAGCCTGGCCTACATCAGGAAGTATTAGAAGCAGGCCGTGAAACAGCAACAAGTGAAGGAATATATACTGTTTATTCAATGGATTGCTGGACTTCACGGTTAGATGGGAGGCTGTAATAATATTATTTCAAAGTTACAATAATAGAGCTTTGTCTCATTGATTACTGCAATGATCGATCCATCGCGAGGTTATAGTTTTAATATGGATAAGGTTATCTTCGACAGAAATGGTTAGTATTTAATCAGATTTTGCCTTGCAACACATCTTAGGAGCCATAACATGAAAATTGGGACGCCAGAATCAACCTCCGCTACCAGGATTATGCTACTAGGCAGTGGTGAATTAGGCAAAGAAGTGATTATTGCATTACAAAGATTCGGCGTCGAGGTCATTGCGGTGGATCGCTATGCCAATGCGCCAGGCCACCAGGTTGCACATACTGCGCATGTTATTAACATGGCTGATGGGGATGAACTGCGCACATTAATAAAAAATGTACAGCCACATATTATTGTTCCTGAAATTGAAGCAATTGCAACGGATACACTGGCTGAAATTGAAGCGGAGGGTAATATCGAAGTCATACCAACCGCGAAGGCCGCACAGCTTACCATGAACCGGGAAGGTATACGGCGCCTGGCAGCAGAAACCCTCGAATTACGCACCTCGCGTTACGCGTTTGCGGACAGTTTAAACCAGCTCGGAATGGCCATTGATTCGGTGATTGGTTACCCCTGTATTATCAAGCCGGTCATGTCGTCATCGGGTAAAGGCCAGGCACTAATAGAGGGGCCTGACGATGTGGAAAATGCCTGGAATTACGCCATGAGTGGTGGTCGAGTCAGTCATGGTAAAGTCATCGTCGAAGAAAAAATTGATTTTGATTATGAAATTACTTTGTTAACGGTGCGTTCGCTCAACGCACAGGGTGATACGGAAACCAGTTTTTGTGATCCTGTTGGGCATATCCAAAAACAGGGTGACTATGTGGAAAGCTGGCAGCCGCAGCCAATGTCGGAAAAGGCGTTGAAAAGCGCCCAGCACATTGCAAAGCAGGTGACGGATCAGCTGGGTGGCCGGGGAATTTTTGGTGTCGAACTATTTATTAAAGGCGACGATGTCTGGTTCAGTGAAGTCAGTCCGCGTCCGCATGATACCGGCATGGTAACCATGATCACACAATATCAAAGTGAGTTTGCGCTGCATGCCAGGGCGATTCTAGGTTTACCGGTTGATACAAGATTGCGGTCTCCTGGTGCCAGCGCCGTTATCTATGGTGGATTTGATGGCACGTCAATTAGCTATCATGGTGTTGATGATGCGCTACGAATTCCGCAAACGGAGATTCGCCTGTTCGGTAAACCGGAATCCTTTGTCAGGCGGCGTATGGGTGTGGCGTTAGCCTATGACCAGGACACCAGTAAAGCGCGCGATCTGGCCAGGCGTGCCGCTGCCTGTGTTAAACCCTCTGAAGAATAAGCGCTAAATTATCTCCTTGTTATGACGGATGATTCAAAAAAAATCAGCAAATCGACACGCAGCGACATTGATGCGTTTCTAAATAAGGCCGCGCTCACGCCAGGGATGAAGCCATCGGGTGAACGAGGCAGGCTTATTTTCGCCATGGACGCCACCGCCAGCCGTGAAGCAACCTGGGATCATGCCTGTCAGTTACAGGCGGAAATGTTTTCGGAAACGGCGGCATTGGGCGGGCTGGAGATCCAGCTGTGTTATTACCGGGGTTACGGTGAATTTGATGCCTCGCCCTGGTTATCCAGTTCTCAGGATCTACTCAGGCGAATGACCGCTGTCCGTTGCCTGGGCGGTCATACACAAATTGAAAAAATCCTTCGGCACGCCGTGCGGGAAACCAGGCAAAAAAAAGTCAATGCACTGGTGTTCGTGGGTGATTGCCTGGAAGAAAATATTGATGATCTGTGTCACCAGGCCGGGGAACTGGCATTGCTGGGTGTGCCGATGTTTTTGTTTCATGAAGGTTATGATCCGGTCGCGACTATGGGATTCAAACAACTGGCAGAACTGACACGTGGTGCCTATTGCCGTTTTGATGCCAGTAGTGCCCAGCAACTAAAAGAGTTATTAGGTGCTGTCGCGGTTTATGCCGCTGGTGGGCGCAAGGCACTGGAGAATTTCAACAAACGCCAGGGTAAAACAGTGTTGCAATTAACACAGCGTAAATAACCAGAGAATTACATTGCGTACACTGATCATATTACTCGCGATTATTGCCCTGCTGTTCATCGCACGTTTTTTGTACCGGCAATCCTCCCTGGATTTGAAAAAAGTCGGTCGCTGGATATTGATCGTGCTAGGTGGTGGACTATTTTTGTTTCTACTGGCCACCGGTCGTTTGCACTGGTTATTCGCACTGGTAGCAGCCGCGTTGCCTGCCCTGTATCGCTTATTACCCTTAATACGTTATGTGCCGTTATTGCGAAACTTGTATCGCCGCTATCAGGCCAATCAACAAAATGCGTCAGGTCCATCCACGGGACAAACTTCAACTGTCCAGTCCCGTTATTTGCGCATGAGCTTGAATCATGACACGGGAGATATGGATGGAGAGGTCTTGCTTGGCCAGTTCAAGGGACGTCAGTTGCAAAGTCTCAGCCTGGAGCAGCTTTTGCTCTTACTCAATGAATGCCAGCAGGATCAGGATTCTCAGTCCTTGCTGATGGCATACCTGGACCGCGTTCATGAGCACTGGCGAGATGAAACGCAGCAGGATGAAAGTTTTGGACGGGAACAGCAATCGCAACAGCCGTCGAGCACTGGCAAGATGAGTGCCCAGGAAGCGCTTGAAGTGCTGGGATTGAACACAGGCGCAACACAAGAGGATATTATTAATGCTCACCGGCGATTGATGCAAAAACTGCATCCTGATCTCGGGGGATCAACCTATTTAGCGGCAAAAATTAACCTGGCCAAGGATGTCTTGACGAGAAAAAGCTGAGCTTTCGCTCGGGAATGAGCAAATATCATTCATCCTGGCTGTTGTCTTTGGGTTTTTTAGGGCTTAGCGTTACTACAACATTTTTTTGGGGTTCATCCACAAATCGCGGTTTCGCTGTTGACGGAGTCCCTTTTTCTGCGAGTATTTCCGCTTCCCGCGATGCAATCAGCTGTAGACAATCACGAATTCCATGAATGGTAGCTTCAGATAGCGGGTGTTTCATGCCTTCGGGCGTTACAGTATCTTTTGCTACGTCCGTTAATACGCGTCGGCACATGCGTAAAATACGCTGTTCCTGAGTTTGCTCTTCTGAAGCCATGGGATGCTCCCTGCCTGGTTAAGGTTGTTTAGGGTCAATATTGTGACATAATTCAAGGTGATATCGCTAATAGCATTTATATATATCCGCTAAAAAATATATACTGAGTGCAGGTATAGATGCTGCAAGTCGTAACAATATTCATTTCAATGTATCAAAGCAGATAATAAGACACGAATTTAAATACAACGGTCTGTTTGCAGAAGCAATTCATCAGAATCGTAAGAAAAACCATCATTAAGGATCTTATATGTCTAAGTCGCTAATTGGCCGTTTACTGCTGTTTTGCTTCATTGCGGCCCTGGTTGCATCCTATTTTATTTTCGACCTGGGTCAGTATTTCACGCTTGATTATTTAAAGGAACAACAACACGAATTCACAAAGTTCTATTATAAAAACCAGTTGTTGACTATTAGCGTTTATTTCGCAATTTATATTGCAGTAACAGCGCTATCATTACCTGGGGCGGCGATCATGACCCTGGCAGGGGGCGCGGTTTTTGGGTTGGCGATCGGCACAGTCGTGGTTTCTTTCGCCAGTACCATCGGGGCAACACTGGCATTTCTGGTTTCACGTTTCCTGTTGCGCAACTATGTGCAAAACAAATTTCAGGACAAGCTTGTATCCATCAATGATGGTATTCGAAAAGACGGTGCTTTTTATCTATTTACCCTGCGCCTGATACCCATTTTTCCGTTTTTTATTATCAACCTGGTTATGGGTGTCACCCCAATAAGGACATTGCAGTTCTTTTTGGTAAGCCAAATTGGGATGTTGCCGGGCACCATTGTATATATCAATGCCGGTTCTCAGATTGCCGCTATCGATTCATTGAGCGGGATATTGTCGCCCGGTCTTTTGGCGTCGTTTGCCTTGCTGGGTATCTTCCCCCTGCTGGCGAAAAAGACGGTTGAATATTTGAAAACCCGCAAATACCTGCGACATTTTTTGAAACCACATCGTTTTGATTACAACATGGTCGTGATCGGGGCGGGTTCCGCGGGTTTGGTATCGGCATACATCGCATCGGCCGTGAAGGCTAAAGTGGCCCTGATAGAAAAAAATAAAATGGGTGGCGACTGTTTAAATACCGGCTGTGTTCCCAGTAAAGCATTGATTCGTTCTACGCGGATACTGAATTACGCAAAGCGGGCCAGGGAGTTTGGCTTTAAGAAAGCAATCATTGAATATGATTTCGCGGATGTCATGGAACGTGTTCAGCGAGTGATAAAAAAGATCGAGCCGCATGATTCGAAGGAACGTTATACGAAACTGGGTGTGGAATGTATAAATGGTACAGCTAAGATAATTACGCCCTACGAAGTACGAGTCAACGGGCGTTCCCTGATAACCAGGAATATCGTGATTGCAACGGGCGCCAAACCTTTTGTGCCTGACATTGATGGCCTGGAAATGGTGGATTATCTGACTTCGGATACTATCTGGAATTTGCGTAGCAAACCGGAACGCATGCTTGTTCTGGGCGGTGGTCCCATTGGCAGTGAACTTGCGCAATGTTTTCAACGTCTGGGTTGCAATGTGACGATTATTGAACGCAATCCTCGTATACTCAGTCGTGAAGATAATGATGTTTCCCTGCATGTTATGGAAAGTTTTAAGCAGGACGGCATTCGGGTATTGACCAATCATAATGCCAGGCGGGTAGTGGCTGATGCACAGCATAAATACATGGTTTGTGAGCATGAAGGTAAGGCTGTCTCTGTTGAGTTCGATGAAATATTAATTGCTTTGGGTCGCAAACCTAACGTGGAAGGATTTGGTGTGGAGGAACTGCACATTCATACTTCAACGCGCGGTACAATTGAAACGGATGATTTTTTAAGAACCAATTATCCCAATATATATGCCTGTGGCGATGTGGCAGGTCCGTATCAGTTTACCCATACAGCAGCGCATCAGGCATGGTATGTAGCGGTAAATGCCTTGTTCAAACCCTTTAAAAAATTCAGGGTCAATTATTCTGTAATTCCCTGGGCCACATATACCGATCCGGAAGTAGCGCGGGTGGGTTTGAATGAGTCCGAAGCAAAGCAAAAAGGCATTCCCTATGAAGTCACTCGTTACGGTATTGATGATCTGGATCGGGCCATTGTCGATGAAGAAGATCGTGGCCTAATTAAAGTGCTTACCGTACCGGGCAAGGATAAAATTCTGGGTGTTACCATTGTTGGTCATCATGCAGGAGAATTGATCGCCGAGTTTGTGACTGCGATCACTCATGGATTGGGCCTGGAAAAAATCCTGGGCACTATTCATATCTATCCTACCTTAACCGAGGCTAATAGATATGCTGCCGGTAACTGGAAAAAAGCCCACAAGCCGGAACGTATTTTACGTTGGCTGGACTGGTTTCATCGTTATCGACGCCTGCGCGGTACGCGGCCGGCCAAGGTCCATTAACCATTAAATAGTCTTTTGCATTCTGATTCGCTGTTCATGAGCAAACCGTTTTGGGAAAGTAAATCTCTCGCCGACATGACGCGGCAGGAATGGGAATCGTTGTGCGATGGGTGTGCCCGTTGTTGTCTTGTCAAACTGGAAGATGAAGATGATGGCAGTATCCATTACACCAATGTCGTATGCGACTTGCTGGATCTTGAAACCTGCCGTTGCACCCGGTATGAAACAAGGTCAAAGCTGGTACCGGAATGTGTTGTTGTGACGCCTGATGTGCTGGACCAGTTGCACTGGATGCCATCAACATGTGCCTATCGTTTGTTATGGGAAGGCAAGCCACTACCGGAGTGGCACCCTTTGGTTAGCGGTGATCCGCAGTCAGTTCATTTAGCAGGTATTTCAGTCCGCGGGCGAGTATACAAACAGCAGGAAGTCGATGAGGCTGAATTACCAGAGTATGTCGTCAGTTGGCCGGAGTAGTGTATATAAGCTTAATGTTCTTCGTCCGTACCAGGAATTTCTATCTATAGATTGATTAATACAATTTAATAGTAATTGTCGCAAGCATTGCTAATCTAGCCCTTGACAATACAGGAGGCAGGGAAAAACTGCATGGACACAACAGAAAGAGAAGTGCGCGAAATACGTATTGATCCGATCGTACCGACTGAGTCGGTGCTGGTATCTACGGTCCGCAATCTAAGGCCACGTAAAAAGGAACAGCCTGCGCCCCGCGATACACGCTCACATGTGAAAGAGTGCCCATTTTGTCGTGGCAATGAGCATATGACACCGCCCGCTATAACCGAGTGTAAAGATCAGGAACAGTGGATTATCCGGATTGTTGAAAATCTTTACCCCGTGCTTAGCGATGCAAGCCAGGGATCCGCGATTAGCGAGGGCTTGCGGCAGGCAATTGATGGCTATGGTCGGCATGAAGTGATCATTGATCATCACAACCATGGCATCGCGATCCACGAGATGTCCGAACAACACTTGCGACAGTTGTTCCTGACTTACCAGCAACGCATGATGGAACTTTATCAAAGTGACTCGAGGTTGCGCTATATATTGGTGTTTAAGAATTTCGGCCCTGCTGCAGGTGCCAGTATTCCACATACCCATAGTCAAATAATTGCGTTACCGGTAATTCCTGAAAATGTTCAGGCCGAAGTGCATTTTAGTGCCTCTTATCACCGCCAACACCATCATTGTGTCTATTGCGCGTTAATCGATGATGCCCTGTCTTTCAATGCCACCGTCTATGACCGGGAAACCGGGGAGTCACAACGCACTTTACACGCTGACACATATGTCGTGGAGAAAGGTGAGCATTTCATCGCGATCAAGCCATTCGCCAGCCGATTTGAATGGGAGGTACATATTTTGCCCTTGAAACATCAGGCAGATTTTATTGATACGTCTGAAGAGCTTTTATTGGACTACGCCCGAGTGTTTCGAAACACAATGACTCGACTGGACGGGGTTTTAGGTGGCGCGCAATACAACTATTTTTTACATACTTTGCCACATAACTCCAAACAGGACTACCATCATAGTTATCACTGGCATTTGGAGATTTGTCCACGCACCAGTATTCCCAGTGGTTTTGAATTAGGTTCAGGGCTGCATGTTAATACCGTAAGCCCCGAGGCTGCGGCAAAACAGTTACGGGAAATACAAATTTAAAATCTTGGCCCGGTGGCTATCGTGAGAACTATATAGGTCTCTTTTTTGAGCTGGCTATGATCGCTGGCGAAAACAGTATGTGATTTGTCTGTTGTTGGTCTCCGGTTAACAAGTCCGCTATGATACTAGCGGCGATATTAACGAATTAAAAGTTAACCGTACTAAATAATAAATTGTTTCCTCTCCATTTCATTCACAAAATATCCACACACTATTTCATCATGTGGTTAAATATCGATCTAATCGTGTTTAATAGGCCATCAATAAAAAAATATTTATCCACACTTTTATTTTTTAAGATAGCGTCTATTCTTAATGTAAATTCTGAGTAGTGTTGCTTAGATGGTGGTAATAGATGTATGGCTCAGGTCGTTTCCCGTTTTGATGGTCGTCAAACCATCAGGTTTCGAGTTTGGGCAAGGGTGTGATCAATTATTGAGGAACAGTTGATTTTTTCACACTCGATCGCAATGCAACCAGATTAAAAAACTAACAAAGTATTTCATAAAAATAATTTTTTTCCTGACGGTAACAAAGGGTACCTGGTGACTTGTTACGTTAGGGCCTCAACGACAGTAGTCTCAGAATACATAGTTAACAGCAATAATTTTAGTTGCATGATGGTGTGTTGGTGATGAGGTGCAGGTAACTGCATTCCACTTTACCCACACAAGCTGTGTATGTGAGAGACAGGGTTCAACCCGGCGAAAATAATAGATTCTCAAACAAAGAGGCTTAACTGTCATGGTGGCAATAGCAAAGCGACTGGTACCTGCTCAAAAAATTTCTCTTCTTCAGCGTGAACACTTCAGGGCTACCCATGATCCTGTTACCGGCCTGTTGAATCAAGTGGCGCTTGATGAACACATCGAGCATCAAATTATGTTAAGCGCCCGTTATAACAAGTCATTCGCCATTTTTATGATTGAGCTTGATCCCTTTCAGGAATTTGCCTC
>NZ_CDLKIE010000470.1:0-7730 GCF_975902315.1 Kaarinaea lacus
AGACGCTGGATGTAGCGATCGCACAATTGTTGATGTTCTTCGTTGTCCCAGTCCTCGCGAATCAGGCAGGGTGGAAAATCATCACTCGCCGGATCAGCACGTTCGAACCAGGCGGCTCGCGGTTTTGCGCCAGCGCGTATCTCGATGAGTCCCTGCAGGCGATAGTTGACGGGAGGCACATAGAAATCATCGACCGGTTCCGGTGCCTGTACTTCCAACTGGGCGGCAGGCATCGCGAGCCATACCGGATGAGGAGACGGCAGTTTCATGTCATTTTCATTGGCAGTGGACTGTAAAAGCGCAAGGGGACGACCGTCAGTATCATCCAATAGCCAGTACTCGTAGCGATCCTTTGCTGCAAAGGGAACGGTTGCACTAGTGACAGCTTCGTATAGACGTTCGATAGCCGAGTGGACGCCAGGATCGAGATATTTGTGCCCCGGCTTTTTTTGGAGATACCCACGTGCAATTGTCGCCACCAGTAAATAATGACTATCGGCATCTTTTACAGGATTGTCGGTACGTCGGCGGGTATCTTCAGGTTGGACATATTGGATCGCCCAATTGACACCATCGGCGCTCAGGGCCCTGGTACTGTCCAGTTCGGCAACCTGGATCACACCAACAAAGGGCATCATTAGCCGTTTGGAGTACATTATGATCATCTCAGATGCGCCTCCTTCAGTTATTCAAAGCAGGTTTATATCTTTGAACGACTATTATAGATGGAAGTTCAGATTTCCTGGGCAAGACTGGTCTTTTTCCCAATTCGGGTAGCAGAGCAATTAAGTGAAAGGCCAGCTTTTTTATATATAAAGAGTTATTTTCATTTGGTTTGCTTGAAAGAGTGAGTAGAAACCGAAGGCCCAGTGGACTGTCGCAGTTCGACGCACGCTCGCTATGCATGGCGAGCTTGACAACCGCTACATGGATGTAAAGAGTTCAACAATGAGATTTTTATTAGATGCTGGTCGGCGTGAAAGTATTTCAGCCTTCGATCTTCGCCTCCCGGATGCGCTCAAATGTACGCATGATCATTGATTTGAAATCCATGCTGTTGAGCTCCAGTAAATTTCAATCACACTGATTTCACACCTCGACATCTCAATTCCCCATCATACACCTGCGAGTGACCCATAAACGCAACAGTTGCCATCAAAGCATTCATCAAGCTAACTGCTTAAATTTGCAAACAATCCATGCTTACGTTGACAGGCAAATATTATTTTGCTAATTTCTGTAATAACAGAAACAACGGAAATATCATATGAAACTGACTCCGATTATGGAAAAATTTGTGGTGCATTGGGGCGAGATGGGTACCCGCTGGGGAGTTAACCGGACCGTGTCGCAAATTCATGCATTGCTCTATCTTTCGCCTAAGCCTTTGAATGCAGAGGAAATCAGTGAAACACTGGGAGTCGCCCGTTCTAATGTAAGCACCAGCATCAAAGAGCTTCAATCATGGGGGCTTGTCAAAGTAGTCCATGTGCTTGGCGACCGCCGCGATCACTTTGAAACCATGGAAGACCTGTGGGACATTTTTAATTGCGTGGTCGAGGAGCGCAAAAAGCGGGAAATTAATCCGACCCTTACCTTACTAAGACAGTGCGAGCTGGAAGCTGCAGAAGATACCCAGACACCCCCTGATATCAAGAAAAAAATTAGTGAAATCAAAGAGTTTTTAGAGACGTTAACCACCTGGCATGCGCAGATGCAAACGATTCCCAGGTCAGCACTGGTAAAAATAATGAAGCTTGGTAACAAGATCACTCGATTGCTTAACAAGAAGGAGTAACAGAATGAAAGACGCTTTGCTGGGTCTTTTTTTAAAGACTTCTAATTTCTGTTTATACAGAAATTACAAAAATGAAAGATGGTCTAATACGATAAGGGTAGAGCAACCTTCGCTCGTTTTTTATGACCATGCATGCCCGCTGTGTCGGGCCGAAATGCAACGCTTAAAAAGCGTTGATAAATATGAACGACTACAGCTCGTAGATATCAGTTCGCCTCAGTTTGATGAGGAAAAATGGGGCGTGCCACGCTCAACATTGTCCGAAGCTTTGCATGTGCTTCTCGCGTCAGGGCAATGGTTAGTAGGTATGCCGGCAATTCGTCATGTGTATCGCCAGGTAGGATGGGGCTGGTTGATGGCACCTACCGGCTGGCCATTAATTTCGCCACTGGCCGATATTTTTTACCGAAATTTTGCACCCAATCGCAACCTGATCTCGCGCTGGCTTGGTTTTCATTCACAGCGTGTCGAGTGTTCGGATGATATTTGTGGCACTGACCAACAGAAACGCAAAGGGGGTGGGGCATGATGGACTTATTTATTAATTTGCTCGTAGTGCAAGCAGTGATGGGTGCCTTTGATACTTTGTATCACCACGAATTCAAAGTTGCATTACCGCGTTGTCCAACCGCAAAGCTGGAGCTAAAAATTCATGCAGTTCGTTCCATGCTTTATGCCGTTGTGTTTTTCGGTGTCGCGTGGTTTCAATGGGGAGGTGTGTGGGTTGTGTTGTTGGTGGGGATCATCTTAATTGAAGTGCTGCTGACGCTGTGGGACTTTGTGATTGAAGATGCCACGCGCTTATTGCCAAAATCCGAACGCATTACTCATACCTTACTGGCTGTCAACGGTGGCGCGGCATTTGTGCTGCTAGCGATTGAGTTGCCTTCCTGGTATGGCAAGGCGACGGCGTTTTATGCGGTGGATTATGGTTGGCAATCATGGTTTCTAACACTGGGTGCCATTGGGGTGGCGGTGTCCGGAGTGCGGGATGCTTTGGCCGCGTGGAGTTTGCAACGCCTGGATTTACAACTGCAACTGGATTTTGGTGGTCATCGTCGGGTGTTGGTATCCGGGGGAACCGGATTTATTGGCAGTGCGCTGTGTCGTGAATTGTTGAGCGGTGGCCATGAAGTGACGCTACTTACCCGACGGCCGGAAGCTGCGTCACTTCAGTTTGCGGGAAAAGTGCGAGCCGTGCGCAGTACGGAACAGCTATCTTCCGATGAAGTATTCGATGTCATCATCAATTTGGCAGGTGCGCCGGTGGTTGGGTTACCCTGGTCAACAAAACGCAAACATATACTAACCAGCAGTCGCGTTAAAACGACGCAAGATCTGTTGAATTATGTGCAGCGTGCCAAACATTCTCCGGGAGTGTGGATTCAGGCGTCGGCGATCGGCTACTACGGCACACACAGTGAAACCATGCTGGATGAAACATCGCCTGCTGGAAAAGGATTTGCTGCAGCACTATGTAAACGTTGGGAGTCTATGACGCAAGTATTGGAAACAGGTGGAATTCGTTGTGTAACGCTGCGGTTCGGTTTGGTGTTCGGCCGCAGCGGTGGGGCATTGCCCATGCTGTTACTGCCTTTTCGTATAGGGCTCGGCGCCATTTTAGGTAGTGGACAGCAACACATTAGCTGGATCCATATTGAAGATCTTTTGCGCCTGATCGCAAAAGCAATTGCAGATGATTCATTGCGAGGGAAAATCAACGCTGTTGCGCCCGATAGCCCAACCTACGAAGAGTTTGCCCAACAGGTAGGACAACAATTACATCGTCCGGTTTTTCTACGCATACCGACAATAATATTGCGTCGTTTGCTCGGCGAAATGGCTTCGATGTTTGTGGATGGTCCTCACATTGTACCGCGACGTTTGAAACAAACGGCATTCGAATATCAGTTCCCGAGTTTGCGTAGTGCATTAATGGATCTTACATGAGGAGGTTACTAATGAATGCGCCTGTATCGTCATCACTGGTGTTTCGAACAAGTGCCCGCGTTGTTCCGCAGTCTTTTGCCGATATCTTACGACGATCCATGGATGCATCGAGATGGGCAACACTGCACCCAGCGATTCGGCGACGATTCTCGCCGATGTTACGAGAGAATATGGCGCTCAGCTTTTCCGGCACCATGCAATGGGTGTATTGCTCACCCATTGGTGCTTTATTGGCGCGTGTATTACGACCCTTTTCGATACTACCGGATACTTGCCAACAGCACACAGATTTTGACTTTAAAATATTTCGACGTGGGGATGTCATTATGAAACAACGACGTTATCGGTTGAGGGATAACGACACTTTTACATTTACTTCAAAATTTAGTGGTCAACCTCACCTGCATGAGGAATTTGGTGGCGGTATAGGGATGTATCTTCAGCTCGACGAAACCCAAAGTGCATTAATGTTCAAAGATAATGGGTATTTCTTACGCCTTGGTCAATGGCGTATCCGTTTACCGCGTTGGCTGACCGTCGGCTCCTTTGAGCTATTGCATCGCAACATCGATGCGCAGCGCTTTCAGGTGATTATTCGTGTGGCACATCCTCTGTTTGGCACATTATTTTATCAGCGAGGCGAGTTTTTTAATCAGAGTGGTTAAATGGCTGTCTTTGCATTACTGAACAGTGCTTATGTCATCACTAAATCTAAATTAATAATGACGCTGGTTACGTGGTGCAACATTTATGACATCAGGTAACCAGTTTACTGTTTATCAGGTCGGCAAAAGAAAGAGCTAGAGTGCGCAGCAGTAGGATTTGAGTGTTGGTCGCAGTGATTGAGGGTCATCTCGTTTTTCTGTGGCTATTTTTCACTTATGGGAAACTATAACGTCCACCGGTATTAGTGAGCGCGCCGGTCCAGTCTTGCCCACCCCAGACAATGAACTCGGTGCCGGTCCATACGCTGACAGTATCGCTACGTCCTGATGGCGCATTGTTAAATGTCATGAGATTCCAGCTGTCCGTTGAAGGGTTGTAAGCAGCGCCGCTATTGAGAGGATCAATTATTTTACCACCCCAGACGATCATCTGTTGCCCCGTCCAGGCTGACAATGGACCGTCCCGATCAATGAGCGGATTAAACGTGGCTATTCCAGTCCAGCTAGCGGTGAGCGGATTGTAACGGCCGGAATTGTCTTTACCATTCCAGGTTACCATTAAGGTATCTGCCCATTGCGCAACGTGACCCACCTTGTTATTGAGAAAGCCGCTGGCCGTGACGGCAGTCCAGCTATTGGTATCAGGATTATAACGGCCGCCGGTATCCCCAATATTCACAAACGGACCACCATCCCCGCCCCATACAATCATCTCGCTGCCCGACCATACTGCAGTATGATAAACACGTGGCGCTGGTGCATCGGTTAACGTGGTTGCCTGCCAGGTATCAGTGCCTGGATTGTAACGTGCGCCACTGTTGGAATATGTGCTTCCATAACCTCCCCAGACGATCACTTCCGTTCCGGTCCATATGGCGGTGGTATTGCTGACGGCACCTGGCGCATTAGATGTAGATATCGCACTCCAGGTATCCGTAGCAGGATTGTAGCGACCGCCTCTGCCATCGGAAGTGATGCGACCGCACCAGATAATCATTTCTTCGCCGGTCCAAACTGAGACTGGAGTAGAGCATCCTCCGGGAGCATTGTCGGTAGACATGGATTGCCAGCTGTCGGTTGCCGGATTATAGCGGCCACCGCTATTCAAATAACTACCGTTTTCCCCGCCCCAGACCAGCATTTCTGTACCGCTCCATACCGCGGTTGCTTCTTTACGGGGTGTTGGCGCGTTAACGGTTGATGTCGCCGACCAGCTACCTATGCCGTCTTCTGTGGTCGTAAAACTCCATGAGTAAGGTTGCGCCAGCGGATTACCCGCCAGATCGGTGGCGCCCGTGGTAATCGTTGCAGTGTAGGTTTCGTTTAAAGCAAGCTTGGCGTACGGTGTGAATATGTTGCCGTTGGATATCACACCGATTACGGAATTGGCGCCGGAATCTTCCAGCAAAAAGCTATCGCTGGTGATTGATGTAATATCCATGTCTTCACTGAAGGTCACACTAAGACTGCCATCGATAGCGACCGCGGTTTCGCCATCGACTGGCGATGTACTGGTAACAGTGGGAGGTGTGGTATCGGGTACCGTGGTGGTAAAACTCCAGCTGTAATCACTTTCAAGGTGATTACCCGCTTCGTCAGTTACTCCCGTCGTAATAAGCGCAGTATACAATGCATTGCCTTCCAATGGATCTGTCGGCGTAAACGTCACCCGATTGGGGGAAGCGGTTATTGCGCCATCGACTGGATTGCTCGCTGCATCCAGCAATTGGAAAGTATCAGAATTCAGTGTGGGTAAAGACATGGATTCGCTGAATGTCGCCGACACAATAACATTCGGTGAAACATCCGTTGAATTCGCCCAGGGATTTGTATACAGCACCGTGGGTGCAACCGTATCTCCTTCACCGGTACTGAAGGTCCAACTGTAGTCCTCGCTCATGGAGAGTCCGTTGAGGTCGGTAATCTCGGTGGTGAGCGTGGCGATATAGGTTCCATTGGGCGCAATATAGCTGGTGGCCTGGAACGTCGCGTTGCTACCGCCCGACGATACGGTAATCGTGCCGCTAACAGGATCGCCCGCAAAGTTTCGCAAGGTAAAACTATTGTTATTAACTGTCGATGGAACAACAGATTCGTTAAATGTCACCCTTACCTGAAGATACGGACTAAAATAAACATCGGTATCTTCGTCGGCCGGGACAGTAGAAACAACGTAAGGTGGCGTGACATCCGGACTGCGTATAATAGTAATGGTTTTTTCACCGTGATTGCCATCCGGATCGGTGGCCGTGACGGTGATGCGGTTGTCACCGGCGATTACCGGGATGCTCGCGCTCCAGGTATGATCACACAATACGAGTGAAAAAAGGAATAAGCAGTAGCGAACATGTTGTGAAGCCTGGGCCGATTCATTGGTGGCATCGTTTCTCCATATCACGGTCACGCCCGTATCCGACGCATCACCCGTACAACAGCGATACCAGGTAGGGCTGATAAATGCTTCGCCTGCCAGATACTGGGGGGAAGTATCGGTGGGATAACTGTCTTCTTCGGTTGGATAGGTTAAGGTTAGCCAGCCTTTGTTCGTGGCGCCACCATTATCTGTAGTAGCTCCGTCGTCACCATTGGAACCCAGTGTGCTCAGTATGGCGAAGAGCAGTACCAAGATAAACGCGCAGAGTCGAAAAGACTTTTGTTGATGAATGTTAGGAAGCATCAGCTTTTATCCGTGTCGATTAAGTCGGACCCAAACTATCGATAGAAATTCTCCAAATCTCGCTGCGCTTTTCTAACACGACAATGTATAGGTTCACACAATGCTAGAGTTTTTTAATTATCTAATTCTTATTAAAAAATAAGATGAAAATGATTGCATTGATAGGTATCAACGGAATGGAATCCCAGCTATAAACATTGCGAATTTACCGCTATTCTGGAGCAAATAAGACGAAAAGTTTCTGGTTGCTAGATCGCGCTGTTAATTACTCGTGTTTTGTCGAACTGTGTAAGTAAGAATATATTAATGATACAACAGCTGTGATTAGTCATTAGGACAGGCCGCGTTTTGATATTTAGAAGAAATTGCTTTTCGCTAAAATCGGATACATGTTTATTGAATATTGATATAGAAAATTTAGAAAGCAGTTTATGTTTTTTTCAGCACACCTACTTACTGTCAAGACGCATGTAGAGAGTGATAGGGAGTGTAGGGTAAGTGATTGAACATTGGTCGGAGTGAAAGGATTTGACAATTTTGTCCGGAACAAAATTGGACGTACGAATAACGCCTGTAAGGTGAAAGCCAGGGATGGCTTTCATCAGCCTTCGACCCCCGCCTCCCGAACGCGCTCAAATAG
>NZ_CDLKIE010000471.1:0-6400 GCF_975902315.1 Kaarinaea lacus
CTGAACTTTCAGCCAAAAATAAAGACGAAAGAAGACCTCGGTAACGAGGTTTTTTTTTGGCATAGTGCCTGCTTTAGATCTGCGTGAATATATCGCAAGCAATTTGCGAAAATTCAGCCGTAACTGCGTAATAACTTTGGCGTTTTGCGTGGCGAAG
The DNA here is from genome assembly GCF_975902315.1 of Kaarinaea lacus. Classification (NCBI taxonomy): domain Bacteria; kingdom Bacillati; phylum Cyanobacteriota; class Cyanophyceae; order Nostocales; family Nodulariaceae; genus Kaarinaea; species Kaarinaea lacus. The sequence continues at coordinate 158 of NZ_CDLKIE010000471.1, forward strand.
GTTTATACTATGCCGCAGGATTTTTGCAGTAGAAGATGACGTAGATTTTTGGGTGGGCCTTGGGCCCATTTTTTATTTAGGGCGTATAGATGCGACAGGCCCCGGCAAATGTACAGGCTTTAATTGAGCCCGCGGTAGAAACCCTGGGTTACGAACTGGTGGGACTGGAATATTTGTCTCAGGGTAAACATTCACTGTTACGAGTTTATATCGACAGTGAAGATGGCATAACGCTGGATGATTGTGAACGCGTCAGTCATCAAGTGAGCGGATTGCTCGATGTTGAAGATGTGATGCATGGGCACTATAACCTGGAAGTATCGTCACCAGGATTAGACAGACCGCTATTTACCATTGATCATTTTCAACGTTTTAAAGGTCAGCAGGTAAAAGTAAAATTGTCCGTGCCGATTGAAGGTCGGAAAAAATTTAAGGGCACGATTTGCGAGATTAGTGATAACAACGTGATGTTGGAAGTCGATGCCCAGGAAATTGAATTACCGTTTAGTGCAATTGAAAAAGCAAATTTAGTTCCGGAAATTTAGCACTCAAGCAGCGAGAGGCAACAGGAATGAACCATAAAGAAATTTTACTTGTTGTTGATGCAGTGTCCAACGAAAAGGGCATCGGCAGACATATTATATTTGAAGCCATTGAATCGGCTTTGGCGACAGCGAGTAAAAAATTGCATAAAGCGGATATTGACGCGCGTGTTTCGATTGACCAGAAGACGGGCCATTACGAAACATTTCGTCGTTGGCTGGTAATAGCCGACGATGAAGAGCTGGAATTTCCGGACAAGCAAATTTATCTATCCGAAGCCAAAAAAATAAATCCGGATATTGAAGTTGATGGTTATATCGAAGAGCCCATGGAATCAGTAGAGTTCGGTCGTATTGCAGCACAAACCGCCAAGCAGGTCATTGTGCAAAAAGTTCGAGAAGCCGAGCGCGCACGTGTTGTTGAAGCCTACCAGGATCGTGTTGGCGAATTAGTCATGGGTGTTGTAAAGCGTGTCGAAAAGGGCAATGTGACCATCGACCTGGGGGACAATGTTGAGGCGTTGATTCCCAGGGAAGACATGATACCTCGAGAAGCCGTACGCCCGGGTGATCGCTTGCGTGGATTTCTTAAAGAAGTACGCTCTGAAGCGCGTGGACCACAATTATTTATCAGTAGAACAGCACCTGAATTGCTCATTGAGCTGTTCAAGCTAGAAGTACCAGAAGTGGGCGAAGGACTTATCGAGATTTTAGGCGCTGCGCGCGATGCCGGTTCACGAGCCAAGATTGCGGTTAAAACCAATGACCCAAGAATAGATCCCGTGGGTGCTTGTGTGGGTATGCGTGGATCACGTGTTCGTGCTGTATCAAACGAACTTGCAGAAGAACGCGTTGATATTATTTTATGGGATGAGAATTCGGCGCAATTCGTCATTAATGCAATGTCGCCGGCGGAAGCTGTTTCCATTGTCGTCGATGAAGATATGCATTCCATGAACATTGCAGTGGAAGATGATCAGTTATCACAGGCTATTGGTCGGGGTGGACAAAATGTTCGCCTGGCGAGCGATTTAACCGGCTGGGAGCTGAACGTAATGTCAGAATCACAGGCTTCTGAGAAAACCGAAGCCGAGATAGAAGCGGCACAGAAACTGTTTATGGAACAACTGGATGTCGATGAAGAAGTTGCCTCGATTCTGGTACAGGAAGGTTACAGTAGCGTAGAAGAGGTGGCTTACGTGCCGCTGAACGAAATGCTGGAAATCGAAGAGTTCGATGAAGAAATGGTCAATGAATTGCGGAATCGTGCCAAAGACGTTCTGCTAACAAAAGCGTTGGCACAGGAAGAAGAGCTTGAAGCTTCTCAGCCAGCGGAAGATTTATTGAACATGGAAGGTATGGATCCACATCTGGCCTATGTATTGGCCAGCAGAGGTGTGGTGACAATGGAAGATCTCGCAGAACAGTCCGTTGATGAACTGGCTGATATCGAAGAATTGGATGATGAAAAAGCAGCACAGCTCATCATGACAGCGCGAGCCCCTTGGTTTGCGGATGAACAGCAAGGCTAATAACTTGAGGAGTTCTATGCCAGGCGTAAGTGTAAAACAGCTTGCAAGTGTACTGGGTGTACCTGTTGATCGATTGCTGGCTCAACTGAGCAAAGCAGGTTTGCCTATGACCAGTGAAGAAGAGACGGTTAGTGATGACCAGAAAGCGCAATTGTTAAATTTCTTGCGTGATAGTCACGGCAGTACTCAGAAGACCGGGGCACCCAGTAAAATCACTTTAAAGCGTAAAAGCGTTAGTGAGCTAAAACAACCTGTTACTACGGGGCGGGGTGTACGCTCGAAAACGGTTAGTGTGGAAGTGCGAAAGAAGCGCACTTACGTAAAACGCAGCGTGGTGATTGCAGAAGAAGAAGAGCGCCTGAAAACGGAGAAGGAAGCCAAAGAAAAACTTCTCAAGGCCAAGGAAGAGCTGAAGAAGAAGTTAGAGGGCGAGAAACAAAAGGCTATTGAAGCTGCTGAAGCCAAACAGGCTGCCGCCGCAGCAGAAGCAGCCGAAGCGACAACGTTGTCAGTAAAAGGAGCAGCAGAACCAGTAGAAGCTGGAGAGACTGCGGGAGCAGAAAAAGTACCTGTTGCCGAAGCTGAGGAAGCTAAAAAAGGTAAAAAGAAAAAAGAATTTGCTGAAGAAGAAGCTAAGGGCAAGAAGGGTAAAAAACGTAGCGGCAAACAGCTAGCGAAAGAAATGCTAGATGTTGAAGAATTTGAAGAAGAGTTGCTAGAGCCTGAGGAAATGATTCCAGTTGATGAGACTGGTGTTGCCGCGGAAGCTGAAACAAAAGAGCCCAAAGAAGCTGAAGGAAAGAAAGCCAAGCGCGGAAAAGCGGAGAAAGAGGCTGGTAAAGAAACCCGTTACGGGCGCAAAGAACTACATGTTGATTCGGCCAAGGTAGGCCGCCGTAAAAAATCCAAACCCAGGTCCGTGGTTTCTCAGCCGGTGCATGGTTTTGAAAAACCCACAGCACCGATTGTTCGCGAAGTGAGCATTCCGGAAACGATCACAGTTGCCGAGTTAGCGCAGAAAATGAGTGTTAAAGCCGCCGAGTTAATCAAGGTGCTCATGAAACTCGGTAGTATGGTTACTATTAACCAGGTACTGGATCAGGACACCGCAGCCGTCGTTGTTGAGGAGATGGGGCACACGGTCAAATTACTGCGTGCGGATGCGCTTGAAGAAGACCTGGTGCAGGAGGTTTCCCAGGAAGGTGAAACTGTTCAACGCGCACCTGCAGTAACAATTATGGGTCACGTTGACCATGGAAAAACATCTTTGCTGGACTATATTCGTGAATCAAAAGTGGCTGAAGGCGAGGCGGGCGGAATAACACAGCACATAGGTGCCTATCGTGTTGAAACCGGTAAAGGTGCAATTACCTTTCTGGATACACCAGGCCACGCAGCGTTTACTGCCATGCGCGCGCGGGGTGCAAAAGCCACAGATATTGTCATTCTCGTTGTTGCTGCTGACGACGGTGTTATGCCGCAAACCAAAGAAGCCGTGCAACACGCTAAAGCAGCGGAAGTTCCCATAGTAGTGGCGGTTAACAAAATTGATAAAGAAGAGGCGCAACCTGAGCGCGTCAAGCAGGAGCTTGTTGCCGAGGAAGTAGTGCCGGAAGACTGGGGCGGCGATACACAATTTATCGAAGTTTCAGCGAAAACCGGTAAAGGTATCGATGAACTGCTGGATGCTGTGTTACTGCAAAGCGAAATGCTTGAGCTTACTGCAGTCAAAGACGCCCCGGCCCGCGGTGTTGTTATCGAGTCGCGTTTGGATAAAGGCCGCGGCCCAGTTGCAACTGTGCTCGTACAAAGCGGAACTTTGCACAAAGGGGATGTTTTGTTGGCTGGTCAGGAATACGGTCGCGTTAGAGCGCTGCTGGATGAAAATGGTCGACAGTTAGATGAAGCCGGTCCTTCGACCCCTGTGGAAGTATTAGGACTATCCGGTGCTCCTCCTGCTGGTGATGAAGCCATTGGTGTGCCAGACGAGCGCAAGGCACGTGAGGTTGCGTTATTCCGACAAGGGAAGTTCCGCGATGTAAAACTGGCGAAACAACAGGAAGCGAAGCTGGAAAACATGTTCTCCCAGATGGAGGACGGTAAGGTCAACGCGCTAAACCTGGTTATTAAAACCGATGTGCAGGGTTCAGCAGAGGCTTTAACAGATGCCCTGGAAAAATTATCGACTGATGAAGTAAAAGTTAAGATCGTCGCCAGTGGCGTGGGCGGAATTAATGAATCTGATGTGAATTTGGCCATGGCATCAAACGCTGTCATGATTGGATTTAACGTTCGAGCCGACTCTGTTGCCAAACGCCTGATCGAAGAAGAAGGTGTAGACCTGCATTACTATAGCGTGATCTATGACGTTATAGACGAAGTTAAACAATCCCTGTCTGGCATGTTGCAGCCCGAATTCAAGGAAGAAATTATAGGTCTTGCGGAAGTGCGTGATGTATTTCGTTCACCCAAACTGGGTGCAGTTGCCGGCTGCATGGTGGTGGATGGTGTGGTTAAGCGTAGTAATCCCATCCGCGTATTGCGTGATAATGTAGTGATATACGAGGGTGAGCTAGAATCTTTACGGCGCTTTAAAGATGACGTACAAGAAGTGGTCAACGGCAAGGAATGCGGAATTGGTGTTAAAAATTATAATGACGTAAAAGTCGGCGATCATATCGAAGTCTATGAACGCGTCAAAGTTCAACGAACTTTGTGATATACCCCAAAACCTGATGAATGGTCTGAAGTAGAATGGCGCGGGAATTCAATCGTACAGATCGAGTCGCGGACCAAATTCAGCGCGAACTGGCCACACTGATTCAATTTGATGTCAAAGATCCACGTGTGGGAATGGTGACCATTACTGCAGTGGAAGTTTCCAGGGAATTCGAACACGCACGGGTGTTTTTTACGGTATTAGGCGATGAAGCTGTGCGTCAGGCAACTACCGAAGGATTGACGCGAGCAGCTGGCTTTTTAAGACGCGAACTTGCGCATCGATTGAAATTGCGGGCAACACCTGAATTGCAGTTTGTCTACGATCAATCGATTGATAATGCGGCAAAAATGTCTGAGCTCATATCTGCCGCAGTCGGTTCTGACAGCTCATCGAAGACAGATTAATTTTATCCCATCATGTCTTGTTGCTCACAGTCCGGAACTGATCCTGTACTGTCAAATACGAATTCAACAATACTAGTTGTTTAAAGAATAGAGGTTTTGATTGGCAAAGCGTCGTAGTAAAGGTCGGGACATTCACGGCATACTTTTACTGGATAAACCGCAGGGCCTGACCTCAAACCATGCGCTACAAAAGGTAAAACGGTTGTTTAATGCGCGCAAAGCGGGCCATACTGGCAGCCTTGATCCATTGGCGACGGGCATGCTGCCTGTTTGTTTCGGTGAAGCCACAAAAATATCCAATTATCTGCTAAATGCGGATAAACGATACGTTGCCGACTGTAAACTGGGGCAGCGTACTGACAGTGCTGATGCAGATGGCAACATTATTGCCACCCGGCCAATCGAGAATATCAGCGAACGACAGGTTAGAGAGGTATTAGAGCAATTTGTGGGCGACCTGCAGCAAGTGCCTCCCATGCACTCAGCGATTAAGCAGGATGGTGTCCCATTGTACAAGTTGGCTCACCAGGGAATCGAGGTGCAGCGTGAGGCCAGAAGTATCACTGTTTACCACATAGAATTGATTAAGTTCGATAAAGATATACTGGAACTTGATATAAGTTGTTCAAAAGGTACTTACATTCGTACCTTAGCCGATGATATCGGTGAAGCGCTGGGCTGTGGTGCTCATATTACCGCATTACGCCGATTGCAGGTCGGAATTTTTGAAAACTCAAAAATGTACACGCTGGATGAACTGAATGCTCTTAAAGAACAAGATGTTACAGCGCTGGACCAGACGCTGCTTCCCATTGACGCTGGGCTGAAAGACTGGAAAGAGGTTCGGTTAACGCCAGATGCGGCGTTTTACATTCGCCAGGGGCAGGCAGTTTTCGTTCCTCAGCTTAAAACCGAGGATTACGTTCGATTATATGGCCCGTCCCACGAATTTGTTGGAATAGGCATAGTGCTGGAAGACGGCCGAGTGGCGCCTAAGCGTTTGATGAACTTGGCCTAAATAGGGTAAAATTCGCCCCTCTGAA
>NZ_CDLKIE010000472.1:0-6960 GCF_975902315.1 Kaarinaea lacus
GAACGATAAATCTTGTTTTGATACTTATAATCTGATTACTATCGTTCCAGCGCTTTAGTTTACAACAGAATTTTGGTGTCAGTGAGACTTCAACCCCCTTATGCCTGCAAGTGGATCTGGCGCCAAAATTCTTTCATCTATTGCCTCTTACTCCTACAGACCAGTATTTGTGTTACCAACAGTCGCCAGTGGTAATTTTTAGAATTAACAAGCATCATTTAACGATCAAGCGTTAATATTTTATTCATCACAACATCTAAACGGAGTTCGCGTGCACCGCTACTTATTCACCTTAGTGCTTCCACTACTCGCCATTACCGGCACCGGTTGCTCCATTGAACCGGTAAAACCCTGGGAAAAAGATATTCTGGCTCAAAAGAAAATGCAGCTGACACCCAATCCACTGGAAGCCTACCTGGATGAACATATTTATTACAGCAAGGAATCCTCCAGTGGTGGCTCCGGCATTGGCGGTGGAGGCTGTGGATGCAATTAAAAAAACCGCAATCCATTCGCACTGCACTAGCTACGGCAACCTGTACTCTATTAGGCAGTCAGTCAGAAGAAGCTATCGCGTTTGGAACCGAGGCACCCTGGGAATTTGACAGCGCATTGTTGTATTACTCCGAAGACAAACGCGTTACCGCTGTTGAACCAGTATTTGCAGCCCGCAAGGAAATGGCTGACAATGAGTATCTAAATTTTCGCATTGTCATTGACTCCTTAACCGGCGCTTCTGCAAATGGCGCAGTACCTATGCCTTTTGCGCAAACTTTTAGCACACCGTCTGGCGACTCGATTTATACGACACCAGCCAATGAAACACCCCTGGATCCAACCTTTAAGGATACTCGCTTAGCGTTGAGTGCCGACTGGGAAAAACCCATCAACAAAAATGTTAGTGGCGTTTACGGTGCCTATGTATCACGCGAGTTCGACTACACCTCCGTAGGTGCATCGGCAACTTTTTCCCGGAATACTGAAGACAGGAACAGAACATATACGGCCGGAGTAGCTGCAAGTTATGACCTGGTTTCACCCGTTGGTGGCGCCCCGATCGGTATGTCGCAAATGCCCATTCCCGGCAAGAAGCAAATTAGTAGTGAAGATGAAACTAAAACAGTGGTAGATCTTTTGTTTGGCATTACTCAGGTGCTGGATCGTAAATCATTATTGCAGTTTAATTATACAATAGGCACTAACAATGGTTACCTGACAGATCCCTATAAAATTCTCAGTGTCGTTGATAGTGTCACTGGCAGCGCCGTCGGTCCTGGTCCATACCTGTATCTTTTCGAGAAAAGGCCAGACAGTCGATTGAGCCAGGCTTTGTATGCGAAATACGTCCACCAATTCAACGAAGATGTCATTTATCTGACCTATCGTTACTTTTGGGATGACTGGGATATCACTTCACATACTATTGATCTGCGTTACCGTTATGAACTGGGTGGCGGACACTATTTACAACCCCACGTCCGTTATTACCTGCAATCAAAAGCCGACTTTTACAAAGCCTACTTACGGGATACCGAAGTTAGCACAACGCAAATTGCCAGCGCAGATTATCGTCTTGGCGACATGACTACTACGACCCTGGGATTACTCTATGGGCTTGAGATTAGCGAAAAATCGGAGTTTACAATTAGAGCAGAAGTAATGCAGCAGTCGGGTGATGAGCCCGAGAAATTTGGTCTGCTTAACGACCAGGTTCTGTTCCCGGATGTGGATGCTATTATTGTTCAGGCAGGTTACAGCTTCCACTTTTAGCACCCGGCAATAAGCAACAGCATTACCATCTGGCCGACCCGTGCCTGGATTTAACCAGTCGAGCTATTTAAAACGTTATGGTCACACCCGAGCTTACAATTACTCATCACTCGGATTACTGTGTTGCCCGATTCAGAGCGATGGCGAGCCCATGCGAATTATTAGTCGACACGAATGATACAAAACTCGCTACAAAACTTGCACAAATTGCCCAGCAAGAAGCCGCTCGAATTGAAAATAAATTCTCCCGTTATCGTAACGACAATATTGTATATGCGATTAACTCCGCCAATGGCGATCCCGTCGAAGTGGACGAGGAAACTGCAGATTTGCTGGATTACGCACAGCAATGTTATCAACTTAGCGAAGGCCTCTTTGATATAACTTCTGGCATATTACGCCGTGCGTGGAAATTTGATGGCAGTGATAACATTCCCGATCAACAACAAATTGACAGCTTACTGTTGTATGTCGGCTGGGAAAAACTGCGCTGGCAAAGACCAACCATTACCTTGCAACCAGGAATGGAAATTGATTTTGGAGGCATCGGTAAAGAATACGCCGTAGACCGGACAGCAAAACTCATCCAGAAGGAATCAGGCACAAGCTGCCTCATCAATTTTGGCGGCGATATTTGTGTCACCAAACCGCGTAGTTTAGAATTGCCATGGACGATTGGCATTGAAGATCCCGACAAGCGATCCCGGGAAAGTGGCAAAGTCCCCCATATACAATTAGGCAAAGGAGCAATCGCCACCAGTGGCGACGCCAATCGATACCTGGTAAAAGATGGTATTCGTTACGGCCACATCCTGAATCCCAGAACCGGCTGGGCTGTATCAGAGGCGCCCAGGTCTGTAACCGTAGCAGCCAATACTTGCACAGAAGCAGGCATCCTTTCTACATTAGCCCTGTTGCACGACGCTAATGCAGAACAGTTTTTAAAATTACAGGAAGTTAAATACTGGTGTGAGTGGTAACTATCTTTTGTAACAACACAATTTGCATAAACCTACACGGCTTTGCGCTTACCGATATCCCCGCTTTGTATAGCATTACATTCCTGGTTTAATTCGGCGATAAACTTGTCGAGTAATTGATCCGAGTGACCGCGAGCGCAATCATGAATATTTCTACATATTTCAGTCAATTGATGGTAACCAAAAGAGCCTCCCAGTCCTTTTAACTGGTGAGATACACTTTGCAGGGCTTCCCAGTTTTTCTGCTGCGCAAACTGTTGAATGGACTCAACCATATTTGGCAACTTGTTTAGAAATGCACTAAATATTGCCTGCATCTCCTGGTCTTCAGCTTCATATTCAGAGGTACTTAGCGACATTGCTGGTTCCTGTGATCGGGCCTCTGCACGAGAAACCCCGCCGACATGGAAATTCAATACATTGAAAAATTTCTCGAAATCAATGGGCTTGCTTAAAAATCCATCCGCCCCGGCGTCCAGGCATGCATCCTTGTCCGACTGGCTGGTATTTGCAGTTAACGCAACGATAGGTTTGGTATAACCTGCCTGCCGCAACTGGCGCATTGCGCCCAAACCGTCTAGCACAGGCATTTGCATGTCCATTAAAATCAGATCAAATTCTTTCTCAAGTGCGGCCTCTACAGCCAGCTTTCCATCATCAACAACTGTGGCATCTACACCCGACTTGCGCAATTGCAGCGAAATCAACTTCTGATTTTCAACAGTATCTTCTGCCAGCAACACTCGACCTGAAAGTTGTTTTCGTTCTGGCCTGGCGGCTTTACTCACCATCAGTTCACTTATCTCGTCCATTTCATAAATTAATTCAGGCTCCTGAATTTCACCAATTGAGATTGTCGTGACAAAGGTACTTCCAACGCCTTGTTCACTCATACAGACAATATCTCCACCCATTTTCTCTGCAAGTTGCTTTGATATCGACAGACCAAGACCCGTACCACCAAACTTACGTGTGGTTGATTTTTCTGCCTGCGAAAATGGCTCAAAAACTTTGCTTAGTGCGATCGGCGTCATGCCAATTCCAGTGTCACTAATTTCAAATTTCATGAGCCGTTCATCGGGCAAGTAATAAGTGTTAATACAAATAATTCCATTGCGTGTAAACTTAACCGCATTGCCCAACAGATTTAGTAGTATCTGACGCAGGCGAGTAGGATCGGTGGTAATAAGTTTTGGTAAAGGAAAATAAAAATTGGAGCGGAATTTCAGTCCTTTCTTCTTTATTTTCTCTTCCATCATTGATGCAACTTCAGATACTACAGTAGTTGGTGAAGCCTGAATCATTTCTAATTCTATTTGGCCAGCTTCAATTTTTGAAATATCCAGTACGTCATTGATAATCTGATACAGGTGGTTACCACTGCGTTTTATAGACTCAGCAGCATGTAATAAATCTTCCTGGTCCTGGTTCGGCTCTGCCAGGGTTTCTGCAAATCCAATGATGGAAGTTAGGGGTGTACGAATTTCGTGGCTCATACTGGCTAAAAATTTTGACTTCGCATGTGTAGCATTGGCCGCCTCGAACCATGCGGCCTCGAGCTCCTTGTTTTTAGCCGCGAGCTCACTGTTCTTGCTGGTAACTAAATGTGTTACGCGTTTTGCGATAATGGAACCTACCAACAACAGCAAAAAGACTACAGCAACCATCATAATTATGGTTGACTGAAACTCCTGTTGTGCACCAGCTACTTCGCTTCTTCCGTATTGTTTTTGCAGTTCAACGAATTCATCCAGCAATTGCAGCAATTGTCTTTGTATGACGATGGCCCGGTCCAGTACATCCTGATATTCATCAGGCAAAGGATCCTGCAAAAGCATTTCAGCCGCTTCACGATTAACGGGTTGGGCGATCTGGGTTAAACGGGATAAAGTTTCATGAAATTGTTGCTCCTTGGCTGTTATTTCCATTCCAAATAGCGTTTCGCGTGCATCACGATACATGCCGGAATATTCATAGTATTGTTGCAACAGGTCATCACGGCGAAAGTAATCATCTGTTGCAAGCATTCGCTGAACGATCAGGGCGCGTAAACGAATGGCATCGCGCATTTTTATCGCAAGTGATATTTTCTCATTGCCCTGCTCAACAATGTTTGTCATGCCAGCCTTAAAATTGTGTAGTTGGTATAAACCCAACACACCAAGACAAAAAGTGAGCCCCAGTACAGCGGTAAATCCAAGGCGAACAATATTGCGAATCCTGACTTGTTCAGTTTCAGATTTAGTACTGAGTTGTTTTTGAGATTGCCTGGTTCGCAAAATGAAATCCGGATTGAAATATCCTGTTCAGGGAGTCCCCACCAATAACGGGTCTGTTTAAAAAGACCTTTATTCTGTAGTGATATCGACAATCCTGCCATTTTGCTTTAGTGTTGCGTGGACATTTTTTACATAAAATACCCACAAAACCAGTTAGTTATCAGTCCCGACTGGGCGGCGAGCAAATCAAGCGATGGTTCACGGGACATGAGTGGTGCGGCAATGAAAATGATACCGGATCTGCGCCTGATAAAGATTTATGAGAAAATAGAAATTTCCCGCTATCAACTCAGAATTAAGGAAATATGATGAATGAACGGTCGAAATTCCAGGCCTTTTTCCAGAACGGATGGCTAAAATTAACAGGCCTGTTTCGCAAACTGATAGGGCTCTACCACGTTGAAAACCTGAAAAGTCAGGGTTTATTCTGGTCTTCAATATTGTTTATTGTCACTGCCATCGTTGCACTGTTCATTTTGGGAATTTTCTGGAGCCAGGAACCTGACAGCCAGGATGTGAGACAAATCGCGCTTGATATGGTAGTGCAGGATGAAACAAGAATTGTCCCAGGTGTTACTACTACAGCAACAGAAATATTTATTGTCACCACACTGCTGGATAAACCGGGTGGTTACCTGAGTAACGACGTTTTTCCACCAACATCATTTTTCGGCATGTTTCAGCTGCTGGATAATATCCCGAACTGGGAATTTGGTGCCCTGGTAATGGCCAGAGATACGGCGCGCATATTACGCAATGATTTTAGCCGCTCTCAATCACAATCCCTGGAAAATCCAGAACTCGCTGAAGCCGAACCCTTGCTGAATTTTCAAAATGACTCCTGGTTTTTCCCACCCACTGAGCGCGAATATCGCAAAGCTATAACGCACTTGACGACGTATCTGACGCATTTGTCTCAGCAAACAGATCCTAATACACAATTTTTTACTCGCGCTGATAACCTGAATGAATTACTGGCTGTAGTGGAGAAGCGCCTGGGCGGTTTATCTCAGCAATTAAATGCCAGTGTGGAAGAGTTACGCGTCAATACGGATTTGGCGGGCGACCCTGACGCAACTCAATCCACACGAGCACCCGGACTGGTCGTCGCCAAAACACCATGGATTGATATAGATAATGTATTTTATGAAGCCCGTGGTTACGTATGGGCGTTAACCCATATTCTACGTGCCATTGAGATCGACTTCGATCCTGTACTGCAAAAAAAGAATGCCAGGGCCAGCTTGCAACAGGTTATTCGCCTCCTGGAACAGGCTTTAGTGTCTCCATCGAGCCCGATGGTGTTAAATGGTGCGCCGCTAGGCTGGGTAGCGAATTATTCTAAAAGCATGGTAAGTTATATGTCACCAGCCAATGCAGCGATTATTGACCTGCGAAACCTGTTGACTAAAGGTTAAGCAAAAAAAAGCAACTGGCGTTTGCGCAGTTGCTTTTTAATATTGCGTTTATTAAGTCCGCATTAATTCAAACGAACAAATAGCGCTGTTTGCCCTAAATATTTAAAGCGCCGATTTCATATCCTTGTAATAGGCATTAATACCACCCTTCATGAAATAATAAGATCTAAGCCCTTTGTCTTCCAGATAATATTGCAGCCAACGAACCTGTTTACCTGCAGCATCATAGATCAGCAAAGTTTTATTTTCCTTCATTGCTTTGTTTATGTAACGATCCAGGCGTCGTTTATTGTCAATGGACACCCGATATTCCCGGCCGACAAAAATGGAAATGCCTTCACGCTGAAAACGGTCGCGCACGTCCAATACAATATCTGACGTATTGGCGATTCGGTCGCCAAATTTATCCGGTGTAATGAGGTGCTTTTTAAAATCATCCTTGCTTATAAGTTTTTTTGGATTTTCCAGCGTTTTACCCAACAGCAGTGCATCCTTGGGGAAAGATTTTGCAAA
>NZ_CDLKIE010000473.1:0-6772 GCF_975902315.1 Kaarinaea lacus
TATATCTCAACGTATAAAAGAGCTGGAGGAAATATTGCTGCAGCGTCATGTTCGAAAAGATATTGAGATGCTATCCACGCTACTGCATGATGAATTTGAAGAAATAGGATCTTCCGGAGATATATGCACCAAAAGCAATGCCATTCGCTGGTTGTTGCGCGAAGACGATGCTATTCAATGGTCCTTGACAGAGTTCAGGGCGCGCCGGTTAACTGAAGACATGGTGCTTGCCACATACTGCGCACACAAAACTGACCTGAAAACCGGTACGGTTAAACGATCGATGAGAAGTTCGCTATGGGAGAAAACGGACACAGATTGGGCGATGCGATTTCATCAAGGCACGAATATTTCTGGTGTTTAATAATTTCATAGTATTAGCGTATTTTACTTTCAAAAAATATTCCTTAACGGCTATTTCCTGGCTATTATTCCCTGGATTTATGGGGCATACAGAATAGTGCCTGTATTGTTTAACAAATGGTTTCTATAATAGAGAAATGAATTTTCGATATTTATTGTTTCTGCTGTTGTTTGCAAGTTGTGTAGCAGTTGCGGATCCCCCGGCTGATTATCCCTTCGTAAGTTATGATACCGGATTGCAGATGGCGCAGGAGCAAAAGAAACACATATTTGTTTATTTCGGTCGTTATGGTTGTGGTTTTTGTGCCAAAACAAACAAGGAAAGTTTTTCAGATCCGGGTTTAAAAAAACGCTATATTGAAAATTACGTACTGGTATATGTCGATGCGGAAAGTGGTAATCGATTAAGCTTACCGACAGGTGAGCGTATTACCGAAAGTGAACTTGGTGCCCAGCTGAATGTTTTTGCTACGCCGATTTTTATGTATCTTGACATGAATGGGGAAGTGCTATTCAGGGCGCCAGGATTTAAAACGGTTGATGATTTTATTTATTTCGATCAATATATTCAGCAGGGACATTATAAAACCAGGTCTATCAACGAATTTATTTCAAAAAAATGACCCGATTCCTGCTTGTTTTGTTATTAATTTCTTACCAGGCTACTTCTCAATCTGAAGCATTACGTTTTGAAACTCCTGTAACTATCACCTCGGCATCAAAAGGCGTGTTTTTACATCTGGATTCCAGCGGGCGACGTTCCGTAGCGGTTTCGGGTGAGCTAGTTGGCGTTGTCTGGGAAGATAATCGGAGTGGGAAACCTGCAGTATATATTGCGTATCAAATGCCCGGTAAAACAGGTTTTAGTGAACCTGACAAAGTCAGTATGCAGTCACCTGCTTATGAACCCGTGATTGCAAGCTTGCCCGGAAACCGGTTTATTGTTGGTTGGGAGGAGGGTAAGCATGTCTGGCTGCGCGTAGTAAGCCCCACTGAGAACGGATTGCCGGTAAAAGTTGGAAAGGAGCGCGCGCAACAAATTAGTGTTGCAACAAATTATTCAGAGAGCAGTAAACCTGAAGTCAGTGCTGTATGGTCGCAGGGTAAAAACCGAGACTTTTTTATTCAATTTGCCGATCTAAGCATAAAATCCGTTTCCATTAATGCGTCGGCGCCGCGACTGGTCGATAACAGTTCGGACAAGAATGTACAATTATATCCCGTTATTGAAAATACAGAATCTGGCAGTGTCGTATCATGGGAAGATCGCAGGCAGGGAGCGACGCGTATTTTTAATGCTTATGCGGATCATGGAAAACCATTCCAGGCTTACCGATTACTAAATGAATTTGCGCCATCGCCTAATCCCGAGTTTGGAAAAGGCTCTGGAGCGATGCGGCCGGTATTGTCAGGAAATGGTAAGCAATTGATCGTTGCTGCCTGGATGGACAAGCGCAATTGGCGGAGTGGCTATGACGTTTTTGCTGCAGTAAGTGCCAACGGAGGGCGGGAATTCGACAGTAATGAACAGGTTCAGGATATGTTTGGCGATAATGTACCGCAATGGCACGCGAGTGTTGCGTTGCGAGCGATTGGCAATATGGCTGTTGTTGCCTGGGATGACACGCGTAATGAAACACCGGATATATTTTATAGTCTGCGGATTAATGGAAGCTGGAGCGAGGACTTTGATTTTCCAGGTGCAACGGGCGATGGGCGTCAATCGCACCCTTCAATCATATTTGATGAAAAGGGAATTTTACATGCGGTATGGTTGAACAATGTGAATGGCGAATCGAGTTTGCAATATTCGCATTCTTTAAAATAGCGGCGCTATGAAATAGTGCTCGTCTATATTCTGGGTCACAGCAGAATCTGCCTTAGAGCGTATTTACCTGATCTATAGATGGATCTATCCGCAAGCTTGAGTGCGTCTGCTGCCCCTGCTTAAGCCGCTATCAATATATAGAGAAGTATTGACTTTAATGGTCAGGAAATAAGCAGAGCAATTTTTGGTACGACAGTACAGTTAGTCTTCGGTTAATGCATTTAATACTTTGATAACCACTTCCTTGCGTGTTTTTAGCATTTCCTTGAAATCGTGTAAATCAGTAGCAGATATTTGCTGTCTCAAATCGGCAAGATAATTTTCCAGCACATCTTTTAAAGTATCTTGTTCTTCTTTAGTAAGATCTAGTTGAGTCATAACTCACCTCTCTGAAATTTCTTTAGCTTTATATAAACATAATTTTAAACTATGGCTTATGATTCAGATCAAACTGGGCATCTATTCAGGTAATGTATAAATTTAGCGTGTAAGGGTCGTTTTGTAGTCACTTTCCATGTAGCATTAGTAATAATCACGTGTTCTGGGATAATCAGTATGATAAAAAAATCCAACTTCCCGGTCATTGCATTGATCATTGGTGCATTGTTACTGGCTATATTAATGAATATTGAATCCGTAGAGGGAGAGTTTTCCGCGCCACTACTGATGCTGCTCTTTATGAGTGAGCTGGGTTTTTTCGTTACTGGCGCGGGCGCATTTATTGGCGTCCAGCTACAACTCAATCAGGGATTTAATGTAAAGCTTGCGCTCTGGACCCTGGGTTGTAGTGTACTGGCTATAGTGCTTGCGCTAAGAGGTTTTGAGCTATGGGAATATATCAGTTAAGCAAGCAATCCGTTTGATTGTGGCGCATGGAAGAGTGAATCCTTATTTTACATGGCACGTTAAACACAACCCACTTGCTTGTCCGATACCGGTGTTCACATTTCCATTGCTAACACGCAAAAAGCTGGGAATAAATTCACTACCGGTTCCAGCCGATGGAACGCCATGGGGATCGTGGCAAGAAGCACACTCAACTTCGGGGCCTTCTCCAGTATTATACATTCTCGGTTCATCTTTGTCGGGATATCCATTGCCGTTGAAATCAAACAGTGTCATGTCGCCTGTGCCGGCACTATTTGAATAATCCAGGGTGGGTTCATTAAAGTCTATATCAGGCCCCATTGTAGTGGGGTAGAGTATGCCAATGGGGTGGTCGTTACGTAAATCGGTGCCTATGGTAAAAACTGTAAAATCCGGTGCGCCAAAATCTTCAGCGGCATTATGGCAGAATGTGCACGCCCCACCTCCCGTTCCAACACCCAGAACCCAGTGGTTACCTATGCCGGGTCCGCTCCAGGAATCCAGAAAAGTTTCATTAACCATGGTTTCCTGTGCCGGGTTATAAGCGCCTGAGCCAGGCATATTGATAATGGAGTCAATGGCTATGGTTCCATCGTGGCAGGATAAACAGGTTAGAGAATTTGGTCCAGGCTGGCTTATTGGCTGGTTCAAAGTGCGGGGTTTGTCATAAACGGAGTACGAGGACTGGTTAATCGTACGATTCCACAATGGCGCGTCGATTTGCCTGTTTGTTCCGTGAGGCGTATGGCAATACACGCATACTTCGCCATAGTCATTTCTGGCTATATTCATGATGCCAGCTCGGTCAGCCAGATAACTTTGCGTTAAATTGTGCCGTGTATTGGAGATACTAAACTGGTTTGAAGTGGCTGTATTGGGATTCCAGCCATCGGCAAAAACAATTGGGCTGGTGACTAGTATAAGACTTAATATAAATGGGAAGGTACAGGTAAAAAACAAAACCAGACGTTTTGTATCGCACAGCAAACACCACCGACCCCCACAACAACCGTAATTTTGGGACATCCTGCTCTCTCTTTTTTTGTTAGTGAAATGAGAATTACAGCAGTACGGCTTGTATCCCTACGACGATAATCGCTGGACTTGCGCTCCAGAGCCCAGTGGTTAGTCGATCAAAAAACAATCAATATCCCTATGTTGTGCTAACAGATTGTGTAAGCAATTATAGACTAATTTTGATATTGTAAAGGTATAATCGGCTAAAATTATCTGCTAGTGGCTAGCTGATGGAATGTGGGGCAAAAATATTTAAAAAAATCAATCAGTATGATGCTGGGCAACGCATTCACGGCAGAGTGCGCAATATATGCAAGCCAGGGAACCGAATTTAGATATAACGCTATTACTCAGGCAGTTGCACAATTTCAGGAAATAAGCTCCATGCGGTACCATTACCAATCTGGCCATAGAAATTAGCACCCCAACACCATACCGATGAATCGTCATTTAGTAAACAGCTAACGTCTGCGCCTAACTGTATATCAATAGGATTAAAGTCTTGAAGCACTGAGTGTGGAAGGTGGTGTGCGTCAAAATTACCAGTTGCCAGTTGCCCGTCACTGTTATATCCCCAACATAGTTTTTCGTTGTTGATTGTAATAGCGCAAGTATGCCAGGCGCCTAGGCTAACATCCTTGAAAGAAGTACCACTCGCTATAGGTACGGGTGTATTTTGCTGTGCAGTGTCACCGAATTCACCATTACCTAGTTGCCCGGAAGTGTTATATCCCCAACACCATAAGCTGTCATCTGATTTTATGGCGCAAGTGTGGCTCCAATTGGCACGTACTTTTTTCCAAGTGCTATTATCAGAAATGAGTGTAGGTACAAGCCGCTCTGTTTCATCACCAACACCTAATTGACCCGCAGCATTCCAGCCCCAGCAATAAATCCTATCATCCATGGCAATACCACAGTTATGCCAGCCACCAGATGTCAGGCTTTTCCATAACATGGTTGTATTGACTGGGTAAGGTGATGCTCTATCTTGTGATCCATTAAGGTCAGAAATGAAGCCGTCACCCAATTGACCGTAATTATTACTGCCCCAGCACCAAGCCGTATTATCTGCTTTAAGTCCGCAAGTGTGCGTAACTCCATTACTTACGTTTAACCAGGTTATATCGGACTGGATGTATGTTGGATAAACCGTAGAACCATCATAAAAGCTACCTTGGCCAACGGCACCTGTAGAGCTTAGACCCCAACAATATAAATCACCTACTGAATCAATGGCACAGCCATTGTCAGAGCTAATCGAGATTTGTACCCAGTTGAAGTAATTTTCAACTAAACGTGGTTGCGAAGCTTCCATCCAATCGCCTGTTGCCAATTGAGCAGAATAGTTAGAGCCCCAGCACCACAATGTTCCGCTGTTGCGTATTCCGCAGACATGGTCATATCCAACATCAATAGATATCCAGTCTGACACCATTGAGCCTGATTGTTGAGGTATTGTAAAGAATTCATGGGTAGCATTTAGGTTGCTACCGTTTCCTAGTTGACCATATAAATTATGGCCCCAACACCACATTGACTGATCTTGTTTTAATGCACAGCTGTGATAGTCGCCAGTAGCAACTACTGCATATTCACGGCTGGTGCCTACCTGCGTTGGTTGAACAGCATCATAAAAATTTTCTTTGCCTATCTGGCCACCCCAATTATCACCCCAGCACCATAAACCCTGCTCAGTATCAATGGCGCATATAAACGCGGCCCCTGCACTGATCCATTGCCACCGCTGTGATGTTGCTACGGGTATTGGTGTAGGGGAGGGATCGATAGTTAAATTGCCCAGTTGACCATCAATGTTGTTACCCCAGCACCATGCAGTACCATCAACTTTAATGGCACAGCTAAAAAATTGACCGCTTGATACCATCATCCACTGGTCGTTTGGATGCAGTTGAATTGGTATTGCACTGCTCATGGATATACTAGGATCACCGATTTGTCCCAGGTCATTAGCACCCCAACACCACAAACTGTGACCTTGTCGTATTCCGCAAGTGTGGCTTTCACCCACTGATACACTTAGCCAGTCATTCCAGTTGCCAACCTTAACTGGTTGTTCCTGGGTATTAACCGCACTTGTATCAGTGCCAAGTTGGCCCTTATCATTGTTACCCCAACACCACAGACTATGGTCGGTCTTGATTCCGCAAAGATGAGTGTTACGGGCAGTAACCCACAACCAACCGAGATTACTGGATACTCGGGTAGGAGTAACCACTACATCTTCAATCGAACCCGTTGCCAGATTACGGTCACGATTATCACCCCAGCAATATAATTGTTGATCACCATCAATGGCGCAATTATAGTGTTCACCGGCGACGACCATTTGCCACTGCTGTTGACCGGGGTTGGTAATGCTGCTGAATACTGTTTTACCCACATCCACACCACTCTGATTATTGCCCAGCTGACCAAATTCATTGGCGCCTGTGCAATAAATTTGCTGGTTGCTATTAATGGCGCAGGTGTGGCGTTGCCCGAGGGCGTATTGAGGACGTTTAAACATTGTCACTTCGCTTATCGCGCTCAACGGACTTTCGATGCTGGTTATGGTATCTACAGTAGCGACAGCGATGTAATAGGTTTTGCCAAACTCAATGTCGATCAGCTGTAACGAGGTAGTGTCGGTATCAATGGCGCTGGGAGTACTGACCGTATCCAGTGAATGGGCAA
>NZ_CDLKIE010000474.1:0-3690 GCF_975902315.1 Kaarinaea lacus
AGGGGAATCTGAATAAAAAATCGATCGATGTCGGCAGAACCACTTTCAAAAATGCCTACCACTGGCAACACTCCCGCGGCGAATGAACCATCTTTTCCACTTCCAAGAAAGGTTAATTCGTCACCTACTTTTAGTTTCAGGTTTCTGGCCATGACTGAACCGATGACTGCTTCTTCAGCGTGGTTTGAGCTTAAATAGTTTCCCTGTTTAATTAATCCGGGAATTGTGGAAACATCACTTTCGTATTGAGGTTGTACGCCAGTAATTTGTGCGCCATAACTGCGTGTTTCGGATGAGGCTAAAGCAAAACCAACGGCACGTACACCGACGCGTGGCGTGTTAGGATTTTCACGAATACGGGATGCCAGTTGTGCCGCATTGGGAATCGTGTTGTAAATTTGCGGTTTGTCATGATAGCCCTTTGCCTGTATTTGCACATGTCCGATGAAAGAGCGCAGGGTGTTATCAATCATCATGTCGTATTGACCTAATTGCAAACCTATCATCCAGACCAAAATAGCGTCGGAAAAAACGATCGCTGCAAGCGTTAGCCCGGTGCGACGCGGATGTCGCCAGATGTTTCGCCATGCCAGTCGCAGGTTTAGGCCCATAGTGTTACTGTCGTGGATTGCGTAAATTGGAAAGTGTAAATGTGCTTTTTGGAATATCAATATCAAACTCTGCCGAACGGATAAGAATTGCAGTCCATTCCTCAGGTTTTTCGATATTAATCATGCGTTGTTGAGACGCCAGTGTTCGGCCACCCATTTTTTCAATTTTCAAGGTATCAAGGTATTTCACTTTTTTCATATCCTGGTCGAAAAAAGCGTGTTCGAGTAGAACATTATCATCACGAATTTTTAGAACTTCTTTTCCCCACACAATCGCAGCATCCTCCCTGGGTATGGATTCAATCACGTGTACCTTATGTCCATTTTGCGTTTCAGTGGATAACAATGTGTGATGATACTCATCAATGATGTCATCAGAGCGTGCAATGTCCTTGTTTGAAAAGTCTGATCCCATCCAGCTTTGATTCATCATGCTGGAAGGAATTCTGATAACCCGATTGATATTGGGCGAAAAAGTCCACATTTTTTTATCTAGCAGTAAGGTGCCATTACCGGCGTCCTTTTTAGGTTCTGTGACCCGTACCAGCGATTGCTTTTCACCGAGGGTCCAGCTGCGCATGGTCATGGTGCGCTCCCAGTCCGGGCGGTGGATGGTCATAGACATTACAGAATAAGAGGATAAACCGCGCCAATGGTCCATTGCCGCCTTAATGATTGCCTGTGCATCAGTGGCGGCCCACAATGTCGAAGAAAAGAAAGAAAAGGTGATAAAAAAAACAGACCGGTAGTGGTATGACATGATCCAAAAACCCTTGTTTTTTCGCTGGTGTTGGATATAAATACTATCTTTAAAGACGTCTAGTTCTCACCTGTTTATTTTATAGCGCTAATCATGCAATAACTTGCTATATGTCAATCAAGCATTGATTTTTCCTTCTCGGCTAGAAGTTGATCCCTGACGTGTTACTATAATTAATTTTACTGTCGAGAGTACCTGGAACAGGTATATGGATATTAAGCAAGCGCTTGCAAGGCTGAATTCACAACTACCACTGAAGGCGAGACAAGATCAGCTTGGCAGGAATTTGAAGCTGGCTCATCAGAACATATTGCGATCACTGGTGAACCGCGGACGACCACTCACGGAAACGGAACTAATTCCGTTATTGGGTAAAGATGGCGTTGATAGCAGTATACAACAGCTGGCGCAAATTGATCTTGTTGTACTGGATAAGGAAGGGGTAAACATAGTAGGTGCTTATCCCGTTACCATCGAAACTACGCCGCACCGGATAACTGTTAACCGTCATACCCTATTCGCCATGTGCGCATTGGACGCAGTATCCGTAGCGCCAATGTTTAATACGGAAGTACAGATTAAATCAAGATGTCATGTAACACATGACGCCATTACCATAACGATGAGAAATGATAATTTGCTGACAGTATTACCGTCCCAGGACATAACAGTGGGGGTGCGCTGGCAAATGCCGACGGGTGCAGCGGCACATAGTATGTGCCTGGAAATGGTTTTTTTGCTAAATGAACAAGTTGCGTTAGAGTGGCAGAAGCATAATACCGAAAATTATTCATTGTTTGCGTTACCGGAAGCAGTAGAATTCGGTAAAAGGTTTTTTAGACCACTTCTGGATTAAAACAGGCGAATCCTTTAGTCGCTCATCTTTTCGCATTTACCAAAATAACAGCTTTCCAGTTTTTTTCCTTTATTGGTGCCATCGATACCATCCACGGTACCATCATCATAGCCGCTAAGTACCTGGTACAAACAGTTCTTACCACCGCTTTGCTTGCAGGTATTGATGGCTTGTTGTTTGGCGTCATCTCGTGATGCGCCACCGCAAGCCGCACCAAATGCGGTATTTTTTTCATCATTGTCTTTACTATACGCAAAAGCAACCCAACCGCCACCCCAACAGCGTGCTGCAACCTGGCACTTGTTATTTTTGTAGTCCCTTTTCCATTGTGACCAAAGTAATGGATTGTCGACCACTGATGGAACACCCGCTATGTAGTCGCCAGAACCGCCGCAATCAACCAGTGCGGTGTAAAAACTATATTTCGTTTTTTCTTCGTGGCAACGAGCATAAGCAGTTTGCTGTTTCAGGTGTGGTGCATCAGAATCGTCAGGCGTCTGGATAAACTCGAGTACTAACTGATTTTGCCTCACTGTGAGGCGATGTAGTTGTGTAACGTCGCCGGTATAATATGAACTCGTATATACAACCTGTTGGGAATCGGTATCGCGGCTAAATATTATGCGGACCTGTTCAGCTTTCGTTTTTCCGGTGGTCAGGCCATTTTCATAATAGTGATGCGTTTCGTTGGTTATCCATTCCAGGCTATCTTCTGTCACGGCGGTTACGGTTGTGCTATCTGTACATACATAGGTTTCAGAATCATGCTGAACGGGCGGGTAGCAGGTATAAGGCTCACCGTGTGGGCACCACTTGCCAACTATGCCTGCCGCGGAGACACTGGCGGGAAATACTATCATGCTAACGGTGACAAGCTTTGCAATAGAGCTGCTCATAATATAAACATGTTTACAAAAAAATGAGACGGTTAGTAAAATTGTGTCAAAATTATGTTGAGTTACTGGTAATTGCACGTGAATTTGTGCTGCATGATAACCAGTTAAATAAACAGCTTCAATGCCTTAATTCACAGGAATCACGAGAAAAATTTCGCGGTGTCGGATGACGTGGATGGGGATGCGTTAATCTGATGGGGCTTTTTTCCTGTCCTGGAAATATATCTGTAGACAACCAGCCATGTTGAGGCCGTGTTAGTAAGGTACTAAATCACCCGTAATGGTATCAATCTTTTGAACCTGGTCAGGACCAATGGCACATGCTGTATAAGTAGGCTGGCCTTTAAATTCTGTTCGGCCGCTATCCTGAATTAAATGGCTGCTTAGTCCGGCATTTAAAGCTTTTTGATGGTATTCCAGCAATTCCTGCTCTGAATTGACACGTAGACAGACTTTTGCCATTCCTTTAGATAGCCAGGTTTTTTCGATATTAGATAGCTTGACACTAAAGTCTTGAGAATCAGTCTCATCGAATCCGTATTGTAAAAGTTGCTCAACGAGAAACGC
>NZ_CDLKIE010000475.1:0-4803 GCF_975902315.1 Kaarinaea lacus
CCCGCGGCAATCAAACCTTGCTGGATTTTCGTGTTATAGACAATGGCATTGGGATATCCCTTGAACAACAGGAAAGGATATTCAATGTATTTGTGCAGGGCGATGACTCTACTACCAGAAGGTTTGATGGTCTTGGCCTGGGCCTGGCGAAAAGCCGGGGCTATTGCCGTCTCATGGGTGGTGACATCACCCTGAATACCGAAGAGGGCAGGGGTTCTGAATTTATTATTTCCATCCCAGTGAAAGTGGTTGACCGAACCGGCTATCAAGCGTCCGCCTGATCCTGCAACACACCTTAACTGTTCCTCCTATCTATCTGA
Organism: Kaarinaea lacus; assembly: GCF_975902315.1. Taxonomy (NCBI): domain Bacteria; kingdom Bacillati; phylum Cyanobacteriota; class Cyanophyceae; order Nostocales; family Nodulariaceae; genus Kaarinaea; species Kaarinaea lacus. The sequence continues at coordinate 321 of NZ_CDLKIE010000475.1, forward strand.
TACTTATCAGGTTCCTCGCATATTTTATATTCGCGATACGATGTTATAATAGCGCTCCTGACAGTTTTCACCTTGAATAACAAATATTATAAATTGGTACGTATTAAATGGCAGATAAAGCAAATTCCGAAATGATTGAAACGATCGAGTCCTTACAAAATTCTCTCAGTAATATAAAAGTTTTTACCGTTGTACCAATGGGCGTAATGTTGATTTTGTATTTCTTCAGCTTTGCAACGGCGATCGATCGAGGTATGTATGGATTGCTAACGTTTGAAATCGTGACAACGATTCTTTTTGTCTTTGCTATCATTTATATCAATAAAGTGTCCTTCGTTATGTTGAAGATGCGTTATAAAAACAAGGCGCCATTTAACAGTGTGTTGCCTTATGTAGATTATTCAGATCTGTCGGGCAAGGCGGAGGATATATTCAAAACAGTGGAAATCCGACGTCGCCAGGCAGTTTCGTAGTAATTTCGTACGTTGTGGTTCCTGAAAAAGCACTCATAGCGAAAAATTATTTAAACCTGGGATTATTTCAAAATTAATGTCTGAAACCCTGCAAAGGCCACGCATTCACGTTTTATCTACCCACCTGGCCAATCAAATTGCTGCAGGTGAAGTGGTTGAGCGACCGCTCTCCGTTGTTAAAGAACTTGTAGAAAACAGCCTGGATGCGCAGGCGTCCGTTATCGATGTAGATATAGAACAGGGTGGCATTCGCCTGATTCGGATTCGCGACAATGGTCTTGGCATACACGAGTCAGATCTGGCCCTGGCGTTAACACGCCATGCAACCAGTAAAATCAGTAGCAGCGATGATTTGCATCGCGTAAAAAGTTTGGGATTTCGCGGGGAGGCCTTGCCCAGTATTGCGTCTATTGCCCGTGTCGAGTTGCGTTCAAGATATCAAGAATCTGATCACGCGTTCCAGGTTAAGTCAGACGGAAAAAATTCAATTAGTTCACCGGAGCCCGTCGCTCATCCGCAAGGCACGACGGTTGAAGTTCGAGACCTGTTTTTTAATACACCAGGTCGGCGCAAGTTTCTAAAAACTGAGAAAACAGAATTCGGACATATCGAGTCAAGCCTGAAACGTATCGCATTGAGTCGATTTGATGTTGCCTTTTCTCTGACCCATAACCAGCGAGCGATACTCAAGTTACCCAGAGCCGAGTCCATACAACAGCAGCTTAAGCGGGTGGGACAGATCTGCGGTCAGGGTTTTGTTGATAACGCATTGCAAGTTGAGTTTACCGCAGGCCCTTTACGTTTGTGGGGCTGGATTGCCTTACCGACATTTTCCCGCAGTCAGGCTGATATGCAATATTTTTATGTCAATGGACGCGCAGTAAAAGATAAGGTGGTATCCCACGCGGTTCGGCAAGCCTACCAGGACGTTTTGTTTCATGGGCGTCACCCGGTTTATGTTTTATACCTGGATATTGATCCGGCACTGGTCGATGTTAATGTACATCCCACCAAACATGAAGTGCGGTTTCGTGACAGCAGCTCTGTACACAAATTTATATATCGTGTGCTTCATGATGCGATTGCCTCGGCAACACCTGGCGATCAGCAATCTTCTTCATTCGCAGAGCAAACGACACCTCAGCAGCCTGGTAGTGTCTTGCCATCGGCGGGTTACAATCCCGCAGGTATCGCCAACAGTAATACCGGATTACATTCGTCTAATTCCCAGCAATCCATGCCTTTAAAAGTGAAAGAGCAGCTGGAAAACTATGCCGCGTTGTATGGTCGTCTCGACAGGGATGAGGATAGTGAACGATCCTCTGATGATATTCCACCGCTGGGTTACGCTGTCGCACAGGTTCAGGGGATATACGTGTTAGCCGAGAATCAGCAAGGACTGGTAATAGTTGATATGCATGCCGCGCATGAGCGAATTACTTACGAGCGACTGAAAATCTCCTATGAAGAAAACAGCATGCGATCACAACCATTGCTGGTCCCGATCAGTATTGCTGTATCCGAAGCTGAAGTTAAGCTTGCCGAGCAAAACCAGCAAATATTCGAGTCATTGGGATTTGTGGTAGAACCATTAGGTAAAGATACCCTGGCGATACGCCAGGTTCCATCCATACTCAGAGACGCCAATGTTGAAACCCTGGTGCGTGATGTGTTGTCAGATATTGTAATCCACGGCGATAGCCAGAGAATTAGACAACAGATTAATGAAATTCTGGCAACCATGGCCTGTCACGGTTCGGTAAGAGCCAACCGTAAACTCACCCTGCCGGAAATGAATGCCTTGTTGCGGGATATGGAGAGTACCGAACGTAGTGGTCAGTGCAATCATGGTCGGCCCACCTGGATACAACTGGATATGCATCAACTCGATAAAATGTTTCTACGGGGCCAGTAACCTGCAGAAGCTGTCGCCATGAATAATCCAACAAAGTCTGCCACGGCAAGTGTGCCTTCACCTGCGATTTCAACCGATATGCCAAACGAATCCGCTCAAGGAAAATTTACCTGGCAGAATATCTTTGCCAATGCCAGGCAGCATAAACGGGAACTGGTAGCCGCCAACATTATCGCACTGCTGACCGTTGCCGTCAGTGTGCCGATTCCATTGTTAATGCCTTTATTGGTGGATGAAGTGTTGCTCAACAAGCCAGGAGCCCTGGTGGCATTTACTTCATCATTATTTCCAGAAAGCTGGCATGGCCCTGCCCTGTATATTCTTTTTATATTATTACTAACGCTTGCTTTGCGACTCGCGATGCTGCTACTTGGTGTATGGCAACTGCGAAAGTTCACCATTATCGCTAAAGATATTACCTATAAAATACGTCACGCTGTGTTAATGCGATTACAAAATGTATCCATGTCGTCATTTGAAACCATGGGTAGCGGTAGCGTAACCTCCCACCTGGTTACCGATATCAATGCTATTGATGACTTTATTGGGAACACCATTAGCAAGGCGATTGTTGCAGGTCTCAGTATTATTGGTATAGCCACTATATTGTTGTGGATGCATTGGCCACTGGCCCTGTTTATTTTGTTGATGAATCCCCTGGTTATCTACTTTACGGTGGTGTTAGGCAAGCGGGTTAAAAAGCTGAAGAAAAATGAAAACTCTGCGATTGAAGTATTTCAGCAGTCTCTTGCGGAAACCCTGGACGCTATTCAGCAAATTCGTTCTGCAAATCGCGAACGTCACTATATAAAAGATGTTATCGAAAAGGCGCGCATCATTAAAAGCCATTCAGCTGAGTTTGCCTGGAGAAGTGACGCGGCAAACCGCTTTTCCTTTGGTGTATTTTTATTTGGTTTCGATACCTTCCGTGCACTGAGTATGTTGATGGTCGTTTTTTCTGATTTAAGCGTTGGCCAGATGATGGCGGTATTTGGCTACCTGTGGTTTATGATGGGGCCGGTGCAGGAGCTTCTGAATATCCAATACGCGTTTTACGCAGCAAAAGCTGCTTTAAGCCGGGTAAATTCCCTGGTGGACTTGCCAACAGAACCGCAATACCCGCATCAGCATAATCCGTTTAAAGGTAAAAATACCGTCGCAGTAAAAGTGGAGAATGTTTCGTTTCGTTATCAGATGTATGATTCTTCGGATGATGACACTACGGAATCCAGTATGGTGCTGAACGATGTCAACCTGGAAATCGCTGCCGGCGAGAAAGTGGCTTTGGTAGGCGCCAGTGGAGGAGGGAAAACGACACTGGTACAGGTGATTCTGGGTTTATATCCACCTCAACGAGGGCAGCTGTATTTTGATAGTGTGCCTGTCACCGAAATAGGTCTGGACGTGGTACGGGATAATGTCGCGACAGTTTTACAGCATCCTGCCTTATTTAATGATACAGTACGGGTCAATTTGACCATGGGTCAGGCATATTCAGACGAGCAGCTTTTTCAGGCGCTGGATATTGCTCAATTACGGGACACTGTCGAAAGCATGCCAAAGGGGCTGGATACCATCATTGGTAAGCAGGGAGTGCGGATCTCCGGTGGGCAAAAGCAACGGCTGGCAATCGCCAGAATGGTATTACTGGATCCAAAAGTGGTCATTCTGGATGAGGCAACCTCCGCGCTGGATACGGAAACGGAATCAAAACTGCATAAAGCATTAAATCGATTCCTGGTCGGGAAAACGACGATTATAATTGCGCATCGATTGAGCGCGGTTAAGCAGGCAGATCGGGTCTATGTTTTTGAAGATGGGCATATCATCGAAGAAGGTATGCATGAAGAACTGATAAAAAATGATGGTTTATACAGTCGACTTTATGGCAAGCGTCAGCAAGTGTGAAGTCCGATGTTTATTAAAAAAAGAAAGTTTAAAGTTTATTGGTAATGTCAATGGAATCAGAAAAACACCAGGAACCGATTGTTAAATTGCACATCGAAGGGAGCGAAGTAACCCTGCTGGGTACTGCGCATATCTCCAAGGCCAGTGCGGATAAAGTAAAAGAGCTGCTGCACTCCGGTGATTTTGA
>NZ_CDLKIE010000476.1:0-4331 GCF_975902315.1 Kaarinaea lacus
CAAGCGTCAGGCTGTCGCTTCCACGCAACGTTTGTTAGACTTGCAACCACGGGGAGCGACGGTATTACGTGACAGCGAAGAGGCCCTGCTGCCGATACGCGCCATAAAACCGAATGACCTGGTGTTGGTAAAACCGGGCGACCGTATTCCAGTTGATGGTGTTATCGTTGATGGCCGCAGCAAAGTAGACGAATCCATGTTGAGCGGTGAATCAACGCCTGTAAGCAAAACCGGCAACGACCACGTCTCTGCAGGTACCTTGAATATCGATAGCGTATTGACTATCAAAGTAGAAGGCACCCTGCGCAATACTTCGCTGGGGCGTATTATCCATCTTGTGGAAGAAGCCCAGACATCCAGGGCGCCCATTCAATGTGTCGCCGATCGCATCGTGCCCTGGTTTGTCGCAGCCACCCTGGTGTTGGCGAGCGCCACATTTATTTACTGGTTCAGCAGCGACTTTGAACTGGCATTAATGGCTGCCACAGCGGTACTCATTATCACCTGCCCTTGCGCGTTTGGCCTTGCCACGCCCATGTCCATCGCGTCGGCGTCCGGCCTGGGTGCGCGACATGGCATTCTAATTAAAAATGGTGCAGTGCTGGAAACCTTGTCCAGCATTGAGCATATTGTGTTTGATAAAACCGGCACCTTAACCGAAGGACGCATGCAAGTGCAGGAAATAGTCACTCGCGAGGGATTGCAGAAAAATCAATTGCTCGCTTGCGTCGCGGCAGTGGAACGATTTTCCGAACACAGTATTGCGCGCGCCATTGTAGAAACAGCCAATACCCGAGAATTACTGTTACCTTCCGCGAGCAGCGTTGAGAACCGGCCCGGTTATGGTGTGATCGGCAAGCTCAACAACGATTCGATTCTTGTGGGCAGCCGTGCCTGGTTAAAACAGCATAAGATAGAATTGGACCCTGCCTTTGAGCAACGTGCCGATCAATGGGAAACCCAGGGCATTTCATGTATTCATGTTGCCATCAATGATCAGGAAGCGGGCTTAATTGCCATTGCCGATACCTTGCGCCCCGACGCACAGGACCTGATAAATGTATTACGTGCCGCCAATATTCGTATGACATTGTTGAGCGGTGACCGCCAGGCGGTCGCCGAGGCGATTTCCGAACAACTGGGAAGTATGGAAACCATTGCCGAGGTGTTGCCTGAAGACAAGGACCACGTCATTCGACAATTGCAACAGGATGGTGTCAAGGTTGCCATGGTGGGCGATGGCGTTAATGACGCCCCGGCATTAATGCGGGCAGACGTGGGCATTGCGCTGGGTTCAGGTACGGATATTTCAGGTGATAGTGCAGACATCGTATTAATGAGTAACGAACTGGATAAAGTACGCCTGGCCTTACAACTTTCGCGACGCACTTTACGCACGATACGCCAGAATATTGCTATCTCCTTTACCTACAACATCATCATGGTGCCGTTAGCAATGGCGGCATTCATTACCCCTCTGGTAGCCGCGATATCCATGCCCATCAGCTCTTTGCTGGTCATCGGTAATGCAGCGCGTATTCGCACTCTCTTTAAAAAAGTGAACAGCTGATGGAAGTCATCTACGGATTAATCCCCGCAATGATTATTCTGGGCCTGATCATGGTCGGCGTACTGGTGTGGGCAGTAAAAAGTGGTCAATACGATGACATGGAAGGAGATGCCAATCGCATTATCATGGATGACGATGACCCGTTACTACCTGACGCGAAAAAGAAAGAACCGGGCAAGAACTGGCCTGATGCTGACAATGAAGACTAACAAATTTTTATGTTGTTTACTGTTAAGACAAAAATATTAACGTTGATCCAGCGGCTTTATCAACTGTTCGAACTGTGCCGGCGCGACATACTGAAATACCGCATTGTTGTTTTCATCCAGGGCGATATCCAGTCCCAGTTGCGGATATAGCCAATGATTGGTATTGGTTTCTTTTTCTGGAATTACCCGCTCCGGTTTGCCAAAACGCTTTTCAAGCAACGCGCTTTCCAGGCGTATGCGCGGCAAATAAGTGATCGTGCGTATCGGCGTCTCACGTACTCGCGCCACATCTTCGGCATGCAAACTCACTTTACGACTACCGTCACCCAGGGTACTGATTCGGACACCTCGTTCAAACATGGTCTGCAATTCTTCTGTTGTCAGTGCAATCACGACCACCACCTTGGCACTCAATCCGCCAAGGTTCACTTTATCGAAGTAGGCTTCCACGACGCGTTGACCTTTGCCCGGTGCCGGCTCAAACAGGCTCAGTTCACTTTCGGACTGAAAAACCTGCTCAGCTTGTTGCAAAGTACTCCGACCCAACGCGAGACCGAACACCTGGGTAGTACCATCCGCGGTGTGAGTTATTTGCCAGGGAAAAGTTTGCATCGGCCTGTCACCGCCACCTGGAATCATTATCCCAACAGCCAGCGCGACAATAGCCAATACCAGTACCCCTGCAATGATTTTAATATCCATAGTTGTGGTTGTTCACTTTCGAATAAGGAACGGATGATTCTTTGTTATTCTACCGCCAAAAACACATGCAATACATATCGCTTTCTAGAAATTAATAATTAAGGACAGCCGTCAATGATCCATGATCCTCTTTCTTATACGACAGCATTTCTAATTGGGCTACTGGGCGGCGCACACTGCATCGGTATGTGTGGCGGTATTATGAATGCATTGAGTTTTGCCATTCCTGAGCAACAAAGAAATATACGCCAGGTAACACCCATATTATTGCTGTACAACTTTGGCCGCATATTTAGCTATGCCATTGCTGGCGCTATAGTAGGTTTACTTGGCGGCTACCTGCAGAAAACGGGCAGCCAGGTCGGTCCGAGCTTGCGCATCTTTGCGGGACTAATGTTGATTGCCATGGGACTCTATCTTGCTGGCTGGTGGCGAGGCCTGACGTATCTTGAAAAACTGGGGGGTTACCTGTGGAAATACCTGCAACCCATCGGCAATCGATTAATGCCCGTCACCAAACCTTCACAAGCTGCACTCCTTGGATTTATCTGGGGCTGGCTGCCTTGTGGCCTGGTTTACAGCACCCTGACCTGGTCCGCAACATCTGCTCACTGGCAACAATCCGCGCTGATCATGTTGTGTTTCGGGCTGGGAACCTTACCGGCGATGCTACTGACTGGCGCATTTGCTCACCAGGTAAAAGTCTGGATACAAAAAACCAGTGTACGCAATATTGCGGCGCTGCTAATCATTGGTTTCGGCATCTGGACCATGAGCTGGACGCTCTATCATCGCGGTCATAAACACAGCAACGACCAGGATCATTCCACGCACCAACAGGAAATAACTCAATCACCTCACGCTAATGATTCCGGCCACAAACACGATCATGAATAGCGCGAAAAGATAATCTGGATTTTAGTTACAAAGATAGGGAAATTGAAACCTGTGAAATGCAGTTCGACAGGGATTTTACTGCGCAAAAAATAAGCCCCGCACAATTGTTGTGCGGGGCTTATTGAAGTCATCAAACTAACAGACAGTTTATGTCTTTACGTTTGCTGCCTGTGGGCCTTTGGGGCCATCTTCCACATCGTATGTTACCTGCTGGCCTTCAGCCAGTGTGCGGAAGCCTTCACTTGCAATGGCTGAAAAGTGAACAAATACGTCCTTGCTGCCATCGTCAGGGGAAATAAAGCCGAAGCCTTTTGATTCGTTAAACCATTTTACGGTTCCTGTAGCCATAGTAATTACCTCATTCAGTATTAATATTAAAAGTGTTACAAATCTTACAAGGTAATTAACAGGAGATTACTTCGAAAGAACTTCTGACAATAACCAAGGTAGAATGTAGCGCTATATAGTGTAGCTGGTTTTTGGCCAGAAACACTACCTTTCTCAATTATATAACGCTTAAAAATGATGGTTCAAGGCCAAATTCGCCTTAAAATTCAATCCATCCAGTAAAAAAGCCCCTTTGTCGGGCTTTTTTGTCTCTGGTAAAACAGCAGGAGAATCAAAATCAGGGATGCGCGACATTTAGCGATAGACAGCTCCATTTTTACCTGCAATTTCAATGACTAATTGCCAATATCTCCTCTCATTTAAAGCCGTTCGTTGCCATTCAAGCTCATCATAAATTATCTCAATTAGAGCCAGATACCCCGAAACTGTCCCAGCTTCAAAATATGATTCGACTTACTTACCCATCTACTGAATTACACCTGGTTGAAAAACGGCCATTGCTTCAGGGGAATTTTTTCTTCCGCTCGAAGTATCCGTCAAAATGGGGGAGCTATCATCTTCACCCCCCCTTTATATTTCCTGCCAAAAACAGATTTATTCAACCA
>NZ_CDLKIE010000477.1:0-5222 GCF_975902315.1 Kaarinaea lacus
CCAAACCTACCGTTAGCATTAATACAGTTCGGGTTTTAAACAACTGTACTTCATACTGACTGACATCCTGAACCACAGATAATTTAAAAACCTGATCCCCGATTGCTGTTTTGGGCGCAAAACTGGCAACAATATTATGCTCTGGAATGCCTTTTTTCGGCCAATCCTGCGATTGATAGGCAATTGAATTGTTCAGGTACGCAATGCGCAGCGGCATACCAAGGTCTTTTTCAATGCGCGAAACAGTGTAAGTTGGATCTGTGATTACTTCCAAATAACCACTGACACGTAAACCACCGATAGGAATCAGCACGTGCATATAGGGATAGCCGCCTGACAGACATAATTCCGATATAACTTTAAAGCGATCTACACCCTTTCGTGATCGCGCTTTTTCATGAAGACTTCGACAAGCCACTCCTCCCCGCTGCATGCCTTGTGTCTCATCGGTTAAAGCTATCGCCATTAAGTTTAATTGTGGATCATGGGCGACCAGGCTATTGAGTTTTAGTATACCGGCGGTTACAAAATATTGATGAAAATGCTGTTGCAGATACTGCTGTAATTTTGCGGCATCGTGAGCTTTCAGATCCTGGCGAAACTGTTGATTATTTTGAACTGTCTGGCCCAGGTCACGTGAAAATTTCTCCAGCTCTGTGAGCAAATCCCCCACGCGCAACCGAATAATTTCTTCAATGGCGACGCGTTGATTGTCGAGGGCGATACGACGATAAGTCACATCCACGTAGAGAGCCAAAATTACGCCAAGGATCCCCATCGTAGTAATGCCTAAAGTCAGGCTTAGTCGCAAAGACAATCTGTTGAACATATTTAACGCTGATATCTGGATTTAAGGATTAAATGGAAATTCCCGGGCGATCAAACCATTAATATTAGTAGTATATTCGTCGAAATCAGGGAGAAACTAAAATTAAATCAATAAATTTCCGGTGCTCCGCCCTTCAGCTTCTTTACACCGGCTAATGAGAAAATTTAGCCTCAATACAGGACAACCCTATCAGGATAAGGGCTGCACCATCTGAGCAGTATAATAATCTTTTCAAGCCCAGTATTCCGCACAAATTGTACTGTCTTTCAAACGCTTATCCAACTCGCACCCAGAAAATCAATATGCCTTAAATTCAATATGTTACACAGATAAATTTAAAACCACCCTCTAAAAATAACATTCCTGGAAGTTTCGCCAGACTAGAATTCATTATCATTCTTGCGTATAGTGACGCGACTCCCAGAATGGGTGTAGTGTTTACGGCCTGAATCCGGTTAAGCAAAACGCTTAAACGCCGGTGAGACCGTTGCAATACACGATGGGATTTGGCTTGCACATTCTTGTTAAGCATGCCCCTATTAATAGTTGACCGAATTCCGAGCACCCAAGGTAGTTCCTTTCCTGTGGTAACCGACTGAAGTCAAATTAACTGAAAAAAATGAAAATAATAGTGCGCTGTTATCAGCGACAAAGGCCGTATTTTGTCGTTTCAAAAATTCGAATTACATAAATTGTTGTTGAAAGGCATCCAGGCCTGTCACTTTGAGAATCCTACCGAGATTCAATCCAGCGCCATTCCACCTGCTATTGCCGGTCAGGATTTAATTGCTACCGCACAAACGGGTACGGGGAAAACAGCCGCCTTTGTAATTCCAGCGCTACAGTATCTTGCCAATAACTGGACAGAGCAACGACACGCTGGAAAAGCGGCGACATTAATATTGACACCCACACGTGAACTGGCAAACCAGGTCACGGAAAATATTCGGCAGATTGGTCGATTTATGCGAATCCGATACGCCAATGTTGTGGGGGGAATGCCCTATCCACCACAGATCCGCTTATTGAACCAGTCCCTTGATATCATTGTTGCTACACCGGGAAGGCTCATCGATCACATAAATAATGGTCGCGCCGATTTATCAAAAATCAAGATGTTCGTACTGGATGAAGCGGATCGTATGCTTGATATGGGTTTTGTGAATGACGTCAACACTATTGCACAACAACTCCCTAAACAACGCCAGACTTTACTATTTTCAGCAACCTTTGAAAAAGACGTGCAGACCATAGCGCAACAGCTCCTGACCGACCCGGTAAAAATCAAGCTAACCCACGCCTTTAAAAAACATGCTGCGATAAAACAACATGTACTGCAAGCAGATGACTACGGCCACAAACACGCTTTGTTAAGGCATATTTTAAAAGATCAGGACCTGGAGCAAGCTGTCGTATTCACTTCCACCAAGCGTAGCGCTCAGAAACTGGCTGACCAGTTAAGTGAACGAGGCTATAGAAGCGCTGTACTTCATGGCGACATGAAGCAAACCGCAAGAAAACGCACCATCGAAACAATGAAACGTAGGCGTGCGCAAATCCTGGTCGCAACTGACGTCGCAGCGCGTGGCCTTGATATTAAAACCATTACCCATGTAGTGAACTTTGATTTACCACAGGTAGCAGAAGATTACGTGCACAGGATTGGCCGCACGGGACGCGCCGGCATGAACGGTACGGCGTTTTCACTGGTAGGACCCAGCGATTGGGCCTACTTGCACGAAATCGAAAAATTTACGGGTAACAAAATTTCCCAGGCCACTATTGAAGGTTTGGAACCACGACTTGCCAAACCAAGTTCTCCCACCAAAAGACAGCACAAATCCACGCAGAAGCGTTTACCGGTTATTAAACACAAACGGAACGTGCGTAAACTCGCATCATTAAAATCCAAACCGTCAAGTTCACCAACAGCAGCCAATCAGGAAAGCTCCGATAGCTGACAGTGCAACAAACTGACAGGATTTAATGCTTGTGTTCATCACCGTGCCCCGACGGCGGATGTCCTGCAGCAGGCATTTGACCTGTGGGTGGTGGTGTAGCAGGACCGGGTTGCTGATGAGCCCCCTGAATCCGTGGATGACTATTTCCGGCAAACTGACTGGCTTGGGGCTGGAATGGCGCGACATATTTACTGAAATACTCTCGCGTCAAGCGTTGTGCATTTTGTACAAGCTCTTCTGACATTTCCTTTTTTAATTCATTACGGTTTTCCAGTGCCGCTGTCAGCCCCTGCGAGGCCGCCAGACTAAACCAGACATAGGCAAGAATGATATCCTGTTTAACCCCTTCCCCGGCAATATAAGCAACACCCAGATTTGTCTGCGCCATTGGATTTCCCTGCTCTGCCGCTTTCTGGTACCACTGAACGGCTAATTCCGAGTTTTTTGCTACCCCCTCTCCAACATCATACATATGCCCTAAATAATACTGAGCACTGGGCAAGCCCTGGTCCGCTGCTTTACGAAACCATTCAGCCGCCAGTTTAGAATCCTGCATGACGCCTTTACCCTGCCGATAGAGAATGGCCAGATTGTGTTGAGCCTCGGCATTTCCCTGTTCAGCCAGTGATTTAAATATCTGGTACGCGTTCATGTAGTCCTGTTTTTCTACGGCAGCGATTCCGGCTTCGACGCTCTCCTCGCCTGCATATATCGGCGTTGCCGGGGTGAACGCCCATAACAAAATCAATAAATACGAAAAGTGATTAATCTTCATTCCAAATTCCTGCAATCATTGGACAAATTAACTGTGAGCTCGGTCATACTACTGCAATAAAACCCCGAAAATGCTATAAAATCCAGGGAGAAACCTCCGTTAACCTCAATAGTAACTGATATTCTGCTCAGATAATAACGCCTGAGTCACTCGGTACAGATTGAACCGAACAGACAAGCACCTATAGCAGATAGAAAACGTTTTATTCCTATCCTGAGAAGTACAGTAGCAACGATTATGACAAAGCAGACAACAAACGAACAAATTACGCTTTACTCTCCTGAATATGGCGAGCAAACCGAAACAATTGATCTTAACCAGGTAACACTGGAACTTTTACAAACCAGCAAATGGAAAGAGCAACATAAACTGTTTCGGATCTATGACAATAAGTACTTAAATGTCAATGAGAAACACGCCAAAAGAACCAGCAGTTACAACGTGCATTTAACACTACTCAATCCAAACCCAACACGCAAGCGCTGCCTGAATGCAAAATATCTCCTGATTGCCGGTATATTATTCGGTCTGGCATGGCTTGTTTATTCCCTTATACAGCAGGGAGTAACCGGCTTTACCAATCCATATATGTATTCCCTGGTGGTACTGCCCGTTACGGCAGGAATTATTCTTATTGTATATATGATTAAAAAATTTAAGCATGTTCTTATATTTTATTCTGACCACGGTAGAGTACCGGTGGTTGAAATGTTTTATAAAAACCCTTCCAAAAACAGCTTTAATGCTTTTGCGGGCGAACTCATCAACTGCATCCAGGCTGTCAAAGCAGAAAACTATTATAATGATTCGCAAACCCTGGCTGCTGAATTGAGCGAACATCGAAGATTAAGGGATGAAGGCGTATTTTCCGATGAGGTTTATGAACAGGCCAAAGCCAACATACTAACAAACCATTCCTCGCCAAATCAGCGGGAACCTAACGAGACCGTACACTGAAACACTTTCTCTATAACACGGCTTACTTGATGTAAGTCGACTGGCTAATCAATATCGAATATTGATCGCTTGCCAAAATCGTCACTCTGGTCAGTGCGAGTGGAAGCCTTTTTTGATCTTCTGGATTTAAATATAGAAATTGGTGAAGTACGAGGAGTGGGTTCAGGTGTCAAACCACTTTCATCTGACACATTTATTCTTCTATAGCGAATAAACCCTTCCACTGGATGTTGCTTTTCCTCTCCTGGGCGGTGGCTTTCCAGCAATTTCTTAAATGCCTGCTTTTTCTTTATCAGCAGACGTTGTTGGCGGGCTTTAATTCCCACACCTGCCGCTCGTTTGCGCCTGAGATAATTCGTATACTGCTCGCTTGACCACAACTCCAAAGATTCAACATATTTCTCTTTCAGGAGCTTTATTTTTTGCTGTGACATCGAAGGTTTAAGCTTCAACTCATGCAAAGTAAATTTAATAATACGACCGGACAAACTAGGTTTGGTAAACACGTAAAATTTATTAGCAGCAACCTTGTCTCTTAAGAACTGGTATATACTTTGCGGTCTGCCATAGTGAAAGGATACTGTTGGTGATTTCCAGCGCCGTGGATTCTTGTCGAATTTTGGAGATACCACATCTCCTTGAGCAGTTGAAATACCATCAATGTTGTCACGCAACATCCGCAATGGTTCAGTTTGCGTAC
>NZ_CDLKIE010000478.1:0-26836 GCF_975902315.1 Kaarinaea lacus
CAGGACGATACCGCGCAACCTGCTACGCCACAAGATGACGTTGGTAATGCCTTACCCTCAACCACGCTATTATCAACATTAGATATGAACCTAACCCTGACTAAAACTGATTACAAAGCGAAACTCAAAAAGTACCAGGGAAAATTGAATTTACTGCACCGGGAAGCCATGGCCAAAGGCATCTCCAGCATTGTTGTTTTCGAAGGTCCCGATGCCGCCGGTAAAGGCGGCGCAATCCGCCGTCTGATTGCTGCGATCGATCCGCATAGTTACCAGGTGTTGCCTTTTGCCGCGCCTACCGACGAAGAACGTGCGCAGCATTATCTGTGGCGCTTTTGGCGACACCTGTCGCGCGCGGGTGATGTAACCGTATTCGACCGCAGCTGGTATGGGCGAGTACTGGTTGAACGCGTGGAAGGATTTGCCAGTGAAGCAGAATGGCGCCGTGCCTATGCAGAAATAAACGAGTTCGAAGAGCAGCTCATTGAGCATGGTATCGTGTTAGTCAAATTCTGGGTTCATATCGACAAGGATGAGCAATTGAACCGCTTCAAGGAACGTGAAGTCACACCGCACAAAACCTGGAAATTAACCGATGAAGACTGGCGTAATCGTGAAAAGTGGGATGTCTATGAATCTGCAGCTCATGACATGTTCCAGTACACCAGCACCCGTTACTCGCCCTGGGTATTGGTAGAAGGTAACAGCAAGTATTATGCACGTGTTAAGGTCGTGAAAACCATGTGTAATTATTTGGAAAAGGCCTTGAAAAAGATGAATAACAAAAAAAATTAAGATTCCGTTAACTTACTGTAGAGGTAGTTGAAAGTGGACAATATTGAAAATCCCGAAATGATTAACATTGATGGCAAAGCGGTTAATTTGCATGACTTCATTCAACAGCACCGAGAATTGAGCGAAGAAGCCGAAGCACTGCGAAAAATCGATGCCAAGGCAAACCGCAAGTTCAAAGAAGAAAAGTCACTGAAACCTTTTCAGGCTGAACTTATACGATTACAGAACTACCTCGAAGATGAACAACGACGCATGATTATCGTCTTCGAAGGACGAGATGCTGCCGGCAAAGGTGGAACTATTCGTCGAGTCACTCGCTATATGAATGAAAAACACTATCGCGTTGTTGCTCTAGGCAAACCCACCGAAGAACAACGGACTCAGTGGTACTATCAACGTTATGTGGCACAATTTCCCCATGCCGGTGAAATGGTGTTATTTGATCGCAGCTGGTATAACCGCGCCATGGTGGAAAGAGTATTTGGCTTTTGCTCCGAAAAAGAGTACCAGGATTTCATGCGTGGCGTTGTAGGATTCGAACGTGACCTGGTTCGCCAGGGAACCATCATTGTAAAACTTTATTTTAGCGTCACCAAAGAAGAACAGGCACGGCGATTTGAAAGTCGTAAGACTGACCCCCTGAAACAATGGAAACTGAGCGAGGTTGACCTGCAAGCCCAGGACCGTTGGGACCAATTTACCGATGTTAAGTACGAAATGCTTAAGCGTACCCATACCATTGACTCACCCTGGACCGTAGTCCGCTCCAATAACAAATTCCAGGCGCGTTTAAATGCGATTAAGGTAATATTAAAAGCCGCACCCTATGAAAGACTGAATAACGAACTTGATTATACTGTTGACAGTGACGTTGTGGTGTCAGGCTCACGTGAACTGGAGTTAATGGAAGAACAGCGTATTCGCAGTGGTAAATTTACGGGGTAGCCTCTGTCTGCCGTACTGGCTAAGCGAGATTTTTTCTTTTTGGCGTAAAGGGTAGCAATATATTGCTGAGCCCATTGCTTTGCATAATATACTCCCTGATATCTTCATCTGGTTTGGGTGGGCAAAAATAGTATCCCTGTAAATAGTGAACACCCATATCGCGCAAGATATCCGCGGTTTCCCTGTCTTCAACGCCTTCCGCCACCAGTTTCAGGTGCATGGCCTTACCCATATTGACGATGGTGTTTAACATCACCCTGCCCTTGTGAGTTTTTATGCGCTGCACAAATGACATGTCAATCTTGAGTTCCTTCACCGGCATTTCATGTAAACGTGACAGGGAGGAAAACCCGGTTCCAAAATCGTCAATCGATATAGTAAAACCAAGATACGATAATTGTTTCAAGGTTCGTTGTGCTTTTTCGGTATCCAGGGCGCTGGATTCCGTTATCTCAAATTTGATTCGGTGAGGGTCAATTTCCAGCTCGTCAATCAAATCAACGAGCGATGGAACAAAGGAGCGGGAGAACAACTGGCGATTAGAAATATTTACTGCCAGTTGTATTTGATCTTGCCAGGGACATGCTGCAAAATGCGAAGCCGCCTCTAAAAGTATCTGGCTACCCACTTCTTCTATTAATCCAAGATTTTCGGCCAGGGGAATAAACATTCCCGGGCTAACCCAGCCATTTTCATTATCATGCCAACGCGCCAGCGCTTCCACGCAAACCGTTTGGTGTGAACTGGCATCAACGATGGGTTGAAAATGAACCTGCAACAACTGGGTTTTTAGCGCTGCTGTAAATCTTGAAGTCAGGTCCGTATCGACAAATCCACGGCCACTTTCCTGCATTTGACTGAAAACCTGGTAGTTGTTACGCCCTTCTGCCTTGGAATGAAACAACGCTTTATCAGCCTGCATAAATAATTTTTCAGTTGTATCAGCGTCATCAGGATAAACCGCAATTCCAATACTTAATGTGGTATGCAGGTTTTGATTGGATTCCAGCCGTTCATTTACAGCCTGCATCAGCTTTTCAGCAACGACTTCAACATCATCAGAATTTTCCAGATCCGGCAGCAACACTACAAATTCATCACCACCCCAGCGTGCCAGGGTATCATAAGGACGCATTTTCATTTGCAGTGCCTGACTAACTTCAATTAACAGCTGGTCACCTGCCTTGTGTCCCTGGATATCATTTATTTGTTTAAAATTATCCAGGTCAAGAAATAACATAGCGACTTTTTTGTGATTGCGTTTGGCCTGGCTTATGGCAATCTCAACTCGGTCTTCCAGTAGAACGCGATTGGGCAAATTAGTTAATGCATCCTGTAAAGCCAGATCGCGAATCTCATCCATTTCACTGCGGAATCCAGCACGCTTTAAAATCTTTTCCATTAAACAAAAACGCGTTAAACCAGACTGAAAGAGGTTTACTGCGATAAAAAATAAAAAAGCGATCCAGAAGATTTTAAGATCAGGGCGCGCTAGCGCCACAGCGCCACAAATTATTAGAAACGCCCCGGCGATGGTACGAATAGTGGGCTCAATATATGGTTTTTCGTTCACTAAACAAACCTGTTCTGCTAAATCATTAATTTTGAGCTTATGAGCAAGCCTCCCTTACCCATAGTTATCGTCCGGTTGATAAAAAATCCAAGAATTATGGGGTATGCAGGCCACAAATTTATCACCATCACAGCCTGGCCCGATACGCCGATTATTCTATATTTATCAGCAAGATAGGAAGTATTAGTTTTAGAAAACTACTGAAAACGATGAATAGACGATCTATTTTATTGAATGCCTGGAAAATAGAATTCGGCGAAGCGTGGAATACGCTTCGCCGGTTCTATGAAAGTTTAAAGCAGGCAGAGATAGTTTACCTGTTAGTAGTCCTGATACGGTGCTGAAAGAACCAGTCTACCGGAATTGGCCATGACAACATTTACGTCGCGCGTGCCTGAAGTGACAGGAACATATTTCATGTTATTACCATCATAGACTTTCACGATACTGGTGATCATCTTCTTATAACTTAGCTTTTTTCCGAAATACGCCGGATCGGTGGTAATCAACATATATTTATGGTGAGGCTGAACAACGATTGGCATTGATGATGAGACTTCAACCTGACTTACCCGGTTCAGCGAAACATCACCTTTCACCGTATCAATTGCCTGATAATCATCATTAAGTAACAGCACGATGGGATTAAACACTCGCTTTCTATTAACAACCGTGGTCAATACCAGTTGCTGTTGTGATGCATATTTCGGCAATCGATACAAATAGATTGGCGCCAGGCCCTGGCCAACATTACGTAATGTTGGATCCATTGTTATTTCACCATGATGCCCGGCTTCTATTTCTATGACCGGTATATTATCGAAGTCGAGATTATTGATCTTAAAACGGGAAGCATTATCCGCGAATGACGCACTCACCCAACTACAAACCACTATTGCTGCTACAGCGATTAAGGTACGCAACGTTACGTCCTCCTCTGTAATCAGTTAACAAGCCTTTACCTGATGCAGCTTGTTAAGCCTATTTCTTAGTATGTTTTGTTGTAGGTCGAATTTACTGTTGCTACTTACAACATCCGTTACGCAACGATAAATTCCAATTACACTGAGTCAGTCCGTTGATGTGATTATTAGAATGCGTCAGATCATAGCACTAATTGTCATAAAAATGTAAGAAAATACTTACACTAGTTGCTAACTATTTTACTTAGCGAATCTGCTATTTTTTTAATCAAATACGACAGGTTTTGATCTAAAAACAAACAAGGGAAGAGTTAGATAATTGAATCAGCCGCGAGATTTAGAATGATTCGTTAACAATTGCTTAAGGTTTCTATTGATGTTTTCGTTATCTTCTTTTTTATCGAATAACAAATTCACGCCTATAACTTATAATACATTCATTGTGCATTGTGCTTTTAGACCAACTATTTTACTGAGTTAATTTTACAAACTTTGCATACTTCCAGGCGTTATCTATCACTGCAATTGATTACACTAGCAACCGCAAACAACTATGCAACCTATCTATGCGACAAACTATTACTGGTTAATCCAGGTAACTTGTTCTGGTCATCTATAATTTGTCATCTGTGGCTTAAATAGTAGATACATCTCTTCATAGCAGTCTTTCATACGACTCACCAATATCATTCCTGTTTATCGAACCAGGAAAATCACAAACAACCGGGCACCGCGACGCTGAAAAATAGCGGCAATTGAATAACCATTGAATATTTATCCACCGGGTGTTTATCTCTTTCAGATATAACGTTAAAAATGTTTCTTAACATGTTGAATTTTATTTGTTATTTTTATGTGCCCAGGTCACATTCGCAGAAACGATCAACAAATTGCAAATTTGGTCGTTAATACATGGGAGATATTCTAATTTCTATATGTAAAATCATTGGATTAGCTATTAGTTAAGGAATGAGTCATTGAGTTCACCCACTATCGTCGACAGGAAAACCCTGGCCTGGATCAAGGAAGGTGTCGATGAAACCTTAAAAAGCGTTCACCATGCCCCAGACGATTTTCTGGAAAATGTTGATGATACCTCCCCCATCGAGGCATGCATTGAGCCTTTACACCGTGTAAAAGGTGCGGTTGAAATGGTTGGCATCCAGGGTGCCGCGATGATCGCACTGGAGATGGAAAACGTAGCGCGCGCTGTTGTTGAAAATCGGGTGAAGCGAAAAACTGACGCTGCTGAAGTTCTTGCATCAGGCATGCTACAACTACCTGGTTATCTCGAAAGTCTCTATTACGGCCAACCGGACATTCCACTTATATTGTTGCCTTTACTAAATGACTTACGCGCCTGCCAGGACAAGGAACTGCTTACCGAAGGTGAATTCTTTTCTCCTGACTTATCGGTGACTGTACCACTACAGGCAGAAGGTGAATGTATTATCAATGGTGACCTGCCAACCGTTGCCAAAAAATTACGTCCAGGGTATCTCGCAGGATTGTTGGGATTTATTAAGGAACAACAAGTCCCCGAAAGCATTGAGAACCTGATTTTAGTACTGGATAACTTAAAAATAGCCAGCACAACCGATAAAGCTAAACAATTTTGGTGGATTGCGTTAGGAGTAGTCGAATCGCTCTATGAACAGGGAATAGAAAGTAGCGTTGCCATTAAAATTATTCTGGGTCGGGTCGACAGGCAAATCCAGCGTGTTATCGAGTCGGGCGAACAGATTTTAACAGAAGATCCTCCAGACAAAATTATCAAAAACCTTCTCTACTACATCGCACAGTCACAAACCTACAATGACCATGTGATGGAGCTTAAGAAATGTTTTGGGCTTGATTATCCTGACGACAGCGCGGTCGAAAAAGCCAGGGAAAATCTGTATGGCTTTAATGTTAACTTGATTGACAGCATTTCTGTTCAAGTGAAAGAAGAGTTAACATCCATAAAAGATTCACTGGATATCGCCATGCACGCCAGGGCCGGATCCACAGAAGGACTGGATGCTGTGCTTACCAGGTTTTCTACTGTGGCAGATGCCCTGGGTATGCTAGGAATGCATAAACCCAAAGACATGATTAGCGAACAAAAACAGTTTCTTGAACCCAAAATAGCTGAAGGCGCAACACTTAGCGATGAAGACCTCATGGGCATCGCAGCAGCCTTGTTACATGTGGAGTCATCATTGTCCGACCTCGGCTCAGCAATCGATAACGAAGACAACGACAGCTTTTTACCCGCTGCAGAATATGAAAACCTGCTAAAACTTGTCGCTCAAGAAGTCCTGAAAGACATGAAATTAATTAAAGAGTATGTACATGATTTCGCGGAAGATCACGAGAAACGGGACCTGCTGGATGGTGTACCGCAATTAATGACCAATATAACCGGAGCTATGCACGTCCTGCAGTTTGAGGAACAGGCAAATTTGGCCCAGGCGATCCATGATTATGTTACAAACGAACTGATAGAAAAGAACGAAGAAACCAGCGACCTAAGCATGGATATGCTGGCTGATGCGATCACCGGCCTGGAAAATTTCTTTCAGACTATTCTGGAAGAAAGTGTAACTCCCGAAATCGGCCTGGCAGTGGCTGCAGTGAGCATCTCTAAATTGGGTTACCCCCCCAATGACTCGCGCTCGTTTCAGGATTTCAGTGATCTGCCCACAGTAGACGATGTAGTACTAGCCGGGAATTGATTCCACTCCCGGTTTTATGCAAGTTTCACTATTTTGCCCATGCCTGTCACCAACAAATAGCTGTCTCACGTCAACCATTTAAACTACACAAAAAATTATTGCAGTTGGAAGTATATTGCGACAGCAACCAGCACAAATGTGATAACACCAAGAATGGAAGATAAACCACTTGATTTTTTTGAGCGTTTAGATTTATTTCTACCCATTATTATTAACTGCTCAACAACTTCTTCTGAAGAAATAAAAGGTTGCTTGGAATGCAACACGGGGGTAGCTGAAGGTTTAGCGGGTACTGGTTGTACACTTTCGCTAACCAACGCATCATTTTGATAACTCGGTTCTACATATTTCTGCTGATCTACTTCTGCAGCAGCAAATAACTCTTCTTCCGGTTCGCGATCACTTACAACCTGTTGTACTTCGCTTGCAGGAGACGCTACTTCAATATAGGGACGCGTTTCTATATAATGCTCCTGAGCATTGTCAACCTGATTAACTTTTTCAGCCACTGGAATTTTTTCGTGTCGTGAAGCTGGTTTTGCAAACTTATCAACATCAATATCGATATCTAAAGTATGCTGCCTGGCAGGAGTGGAAGTATTATCTACTACGACACGTAACGCTGGATTAGATTGACCTAAATCGGAATAATTAATCGTATCTCTAAAATCAGTAAACGCTTTATCAGATGCGACAGGCGCTTGACGTGTATGTGAAGAACCCAAACCTGCCATTGAGTTTGCTAAATGGGTGTCATAGACGTTTTCTTCTTCGCTTGACTGGTTGGCCTCACTTTGTTGAAACAATATTTCATGGTTGCCAACGGAAATAACATCACCCGCATGTAATGCTTGAACTACCACCGGTTTGCCATTTACAAAAACACCATTGGTGCTTCCCAGGTCCTGAATATAACTGGTAGACATTACTGTAACGATTTTCGCGTGATGACTGCTAACAGTAGCATCGTTCAGGAGTATTTGGTTGTCTTTTGCACGCCCAATGCAAACAGAACCATGTTCAAGTTCTATTTCCTGTAACTCAAATCCACTTTTACTAATGAGTAGTTTACCCATAACGCTTAACCCTTAGGTATGCCATTACAATAACAACTTAATCAATTGAAAAACCAGGATCCGTTGAAAAACAAAGAACTTCCCGGCATGACAATGTTTCCACGAGTGCTTGACTGCCGGTATAACTGAAACTGCCTAACTGCAATTTGATCAGTCGTTAATTTTTTTTAATCCCCTATAGAACAGATTTTAACGCTTTCTTAAGTAGCAATGCCACCTGTAAAATACTACTTTATTGCAGGATTTTGACTACTTCCAGGCTGTAAATTGGCTTTTCTGATCAAAATTTTAGCAATTCTTTGGCATCAACTATGTAGTCTACCAACGTAATCCATGAATAAGGCCGCATTAGCGCTTAACAAACGATGCACAATGTACCTATCAACGATTCAGAATATAATGCGTTGACCATAGATTAATTCAATGTCAATTCTATAAATAAAGTCTCTTATTACCCAACAAACTATAGAACCGACCTATAGAACCGACTGTAATCCCTGATTAACCCTCTTTTCAGCGACTTAGCCAAGCTCAATTGGTTTTTGCATTAAGAATAGTTTGGCTGTCGCTTTAACGACGGATTATCCATCCTGATCCGTTATACCTATTAAATACAGATCAAAAAATAAAAGATCTAGAACACTTGTACTGTTGACCTGCAGTGTTCTCTTATTGGCTCTCAGTGCTATGTGTTTATTCCTTTGCGCTTCTGAAATTAATTAGAGACCGGGAAACAATATAATGATAACAAATCGACAAAAAATTTTTGTTAAGTTCATCACACTATTATTAACCTTCTGCCTGGCTGCTGTGATCAGGCCCATAGTTGTCTTAGCATCGTCTTCAGAATCAAAGTTACAGGAGCCGCCTCAGCTATTTAATAAATATCGAGATCACTCAAAAAAAGTATCGCCAAGATTCAACCGGGAATTAAACAACAATCCTGACGATAAAAATGATCTATGGCAGCGCTGGCAAAACAAAAATGATCAACATACGATCGAACAACATAACTCGAAGCAAAAACAGGCTGGCAAGGATCGCAACCATGACAGGCCAGGCTCGAACAAAAAAGCCAGTCAAAAACAAAAAAAACAAACACCGAATTCTGCGAGCCACCAATATCATGACCGAAAAACCAAATCAGGTCGTCACGATGAAAGAAGGTTTAAAGACAGTAAGCATAATTCAGATATTAGACATCAACCGAAGATGTCCCATAGGACATATGAACGGCACACTAACAAATCTAAAAAACATGTTACCGTAAAGCATCGTCACAAACACAAGCCCAAACATCACCTGTATAAGCGACACAAGTACGTTTATTATCGTACTCCATGGTATAACACACGTTATCTCGCACCCATTCATTACCATTACCACCCAATCGGACACAGAGTAAGACATTTACCGAGTTTGCATATAAGCGTTCTATCCGGTGGATTTACCTACTTCTATCTTGGCGGAGTTTTCTACCAGTCATTTGGCACAGGGTATATTGTTGTTGGTGCGCCAATTGGCGTACTGGTACCAAGTTTGCCTGTTGGCTTTATTGAATTTTCCATTGGGCCTTCAAGTTATTACTATGTCAATGACACTTATTATGTGTGGGATATTCCTCGCCAAAGCTATTTAGTTGTCGAAAAACCTGTGGGGGCGGACGTGGCAATTGAAGAAGCAACCACTGGACGATTATTTGCTTACCCCAAGAAGGACCAGAGTGAAGAGCAACAAGCTAAAGACCGTTATGAGTGTCACCGATGGGCCGTCCATGAATCTGGTATCGATCCAACGCTGGAGGACGCAGAACTCAGCACAGTCGAAAAACTGGACTATCAACGCGCCCTGGGGGCATGTCTGGAGGGACGTGATTATGCAGTAAAGTAAACCAGATTCCCAACATCATCATACTGTCATTAAAACGCCAGTATGATTGACCCGGTCACAATCCCTTTTCTGCTCTTCGTACAAAGTAATACGCCTGCTTTGTGATGTTCCCGTTTTCTTCTAATCCAGATTGATACCTTCTTTTAATTTCCAGATAGTTGCTAATTGAAATCCTTAAACAATGTACTTATACATAAGGATTTAATGCTGTATACTGTTTAGCCGAAATAAATATATAGCACCAAGATCAATGACTATTCGTGTGTAATTAACCAATAAAATTCACCCTTGAAAACGAACATCTTAAATAGTCTAAAAAGCCGCTACATTCTTTTTGCGAGTCTCTTATCTGTTTTGGTTATTGTCGTTTCTTTTTTCGGATATAGGAACGTAAGCCTGACCACCCAGGAAACTACAAACAACATTGAGACACGGCGCCAGCTTCTAGACCACATTAATCATATTCGTATTAATGTTTTCGATGCTTATAAAGCGTTAGACGCTTTTTTACTGGACCCTACTCGAGAAGGAATAAGGCAAAGAACACACAATTCACTGAATACCGCAATCGAACGAAGCACGATCCTTAAAACACTCCCATGGACAGCCAAACAAAACCTGTCTTCTACTATAGAAGAATTAAGCACTTCTTTTAAAATGCTCGATAAGGAGATAGAAGACTTGATGCAGGTGCGAGTGGATCCCACTCGTCAATATCCTTCACTGGGTTTGGGCGCATCCATGATGCAGCCAAACCGTAATAACCTGAATAATGCAATCGCTTTGGTGCTGGATGATCCGGTAACGAAAGACAAACTGATAAAACAACCCGAAATCTACAATAGTTTTATTAACCTGCGTCACCTGTGGTCTCAAACACTATCTAATTTCCGCATGTACCTGGCCAACCGTGTTGGCTCCTTTAATGAAGAAGCATTACCTATTCAGGAAAAAGCCATTGAAACCATGTACCAGGAATTCGAAAGTTATTTTCAACGACTGCGCGAATATGACGATAGTGGGAAACTTTCATTTGAAGTCAGCGCAGCATTATCAGACATTCAAACCAGCGCTCAAGGCTGGTACGAAGGTTATTTGGCCGTTAAGGAAGTTCACAACTCTGGGGCGTGGCGCGCCGATGCAAAATTTATTAAGGAGACAATCGAACCGCGACTGCGCGAAATCGATGGTTTACTCGTTAAAATCGACCAGGAGATCGAAACTTCCGGGAATCGTGACTTACAGGCATTGGCAAAAGTAGCTAAATTGCAGACCACAATACTTCAAATTATTA
Organism: Kaarinaea lacus; assembly: GCF_975902315.1. Taxonomy (NCBI): domain Bacteria; kingdom Bacillati; phylum Cyanobacteriota; class Cyanophyceae; order Nostocales; family Nodulariaceae; genus Kaarinaea; species Kaarinaea lacus. The sequence goes on from NZ_CDLKIE010000478.1 coordinate 11,214, forward strand.
CCGCGTTTGGATTAGCCGCCATATTATTTACGATTCTTTCTCTACAGCGACTGGTCTTTCGACCTATCGACTCAGTCGCACGCGCGTTGAAAGCGGAAGCTTTCGGTAAAGAAGGTATTTTGCTTCCTACTGTCCGCACTAAAGAAACACAAAATCTGATAGACGCCTTTGCTGAAATGCGCAAGCAGGTGCATAGTCGTCAAATGGATCTGGAGCACCAGGCATTACATGATTCGTTAACTGACCTGCCAAATCGAACATTGCTGCATGACAGGATGGCACAGGCAATAAACGTTGCCAGACGTGATCACAAAAACCTGACATTGTTAATGATTGACCTGGATCGTTTTAAAGAAATTAATGACACTTTGGGACACCATGTTGGGGATAATGTCTTAAAAGAAGTCGGCCAGCGTTTTCTTACAACGTTACGCCAGATTGATACCGTTGCCCGTCTTGGTGGTGATGAATACGCAATATTATTACCTGACACCAATATCACTTCAGCTGAAGCAATCACTCACAAAATCACCCAGGCACTGGATAATGTTTTTGTTATCGACGAACTAAACCTGTTCATCAAGGCCAGCATAGGCCTGGCGGAATACCCCACGCACGGAAAAGATGCTACAACACTCATTCAACACGCAGATGTCGCTATGTACATTGCCAAGCGCGGTCAACTGGGATTCGCGGTATACAATCCTCAAGATGATGATTATAGCATTGGCCGCCTGGCGTTAATCAGTGATTTACGTGAAGCATTAAAGCAAGACCAGCTTAAGTTATATTATCAACCAAAAATTGACCTTGAAACAGGTTCAATAGATGGTGCGGAAGCTTTGTTGCGCTGGGAACACCAGAAGTATGGCGCTATACCTCCAGACCAGATAATTACTCTTGCGGAACAAACCGGCCTGATAGACGATGTGACAAAATGGGTCTTTAATGAAGCGGTGCAACAAATCGCATACTGGCAAAAACAAAACAGGGCTGTAAATGTATCTATTAACCTGTCTATGTATAATCTTAAAAATCCGGAATTGATACCATTTATCCAGTCACTATTTGATAATTCCAGTGTAGAGCCCGAGTATATCACCCTGGAAATTACCGAGAGCGCCATGATGGCAAATCCCAAACGTTCTCTAAAAACTCTGCTGGATATCAGTTCAATGGGAATCAGCTTGTCAATTGATGATTTTGGTACTGGTTTTTCCTCATTGGCGTATCTGAAAAAGCTGCCCGTAAATGAATTAAAAATTGATAAGTCCTTTGTGATGGATATCATTCATGATGAAAATGACTTTACAATTGTCAAATCAACGATAGATCTTGCTCATAATCTTGGCATTACTGTCATTGCTGAAGGTGTAGAACAGGAAGAGGTCTACAACATATTAAAAGCATTGAATTGTGATGCTGTCCAGGGTTTCTTCATCAGCCACCCCCTTGAGCCAAAGCAACTTGAAGAATTTATGCATGCCGAACAATTTTACTTAACCAAACAAACAGTGTGATGTAAATAAATCCAACATGGGGAACACTCACCAATATTTCTGGTACAGGCAGGTATATGGAAATTGAAGGACCACTGAGCATTTCAGTACAAGATGACGAAACCTCAATGAAAAGGGAATTACACCTCTCTTTTAAACCAGATTTTATTCAGGAAAAATTATTTGAACGCACGGAAGCGTTTCAAAAATACGTCGATCTCCTTAACCACAATCTCCAGAAACTGGAAAAGGATAATTCTGATCGATTGGGCATGGAGACGATATTACAGATTTGTGAAAACCTGTCGGAATACATTACCAGGGACGAGATCAACCTGAACAAAACTATTGTGATTGAAATTAATTCAGCTATTGATATTACCAACCTCATAACAGGTCCTGGCTCTATTAACTGACACTTCTTTCAAGGCATTATCGGTGCGGTATTATTTAGGGAGGCATTAGCCCTATAGAAGATACATCTAGCCTGTAAATTCGAAATTAACGGATTAGCGATATTTAGCCCAAAAATGCGGGACTGCTCTTCGATGGTAAAGATAACGGATTGGCTTTTCAAATCGTAGCAGACAAAGAATTTCATCTTTCGACAAATGAGCAAAATTTTTCGGTTTTGCTCTGTTGCCAAATATGTTTAAAAAACACTCACAAGCTGAATGGTAAGAAAATGTACCGCCAACTCTCTGTTATATTTAGCAATTTCAAGCATATCTTTGTCCAGCCAACCCATGAAAAGCCCCATGTCCCCTACCCAAAATAGGTGTATTTTTCCCTGCTTCTTCTGCTATAATTCCCGATAAATTTACTCAAGTATTACACTATCCCTAACCCCGAGGAGTTTTAGCACATGCAAGCAGAAGTTAACGGTAAAATCATTCAACTGAGTGAAGCTGGCTGGTTGGAAAACCTGGATGAATGGAGCGAAGATTTAGCAGTTGAGATCGCCAAGAACGAAAAGATACCTGAACTTACCCAGGAACACTGGGACATTATCAATACCGCGCGCGAGCATTTTATTGAAAATGGCATAGTCGCCGAACCGCGCGCATTTTCAAAGATTATGAAGAAAAAATTTGGCGCTGATCGCAGCGATCAGAAATATATTTATTCGTTGTTTCCCACTGGATTAATCAAGTGCGCGAATAAAGTTGCGGGTTTGCCGCGACCTAAGGGCTGCAGTTAATTCACAAGCGATTACCAGTCATAGATAATCATTGGTTTTGTTAACTGATTTGTAATTTGTATTAGTTAATTGTCTCTCTCGTATCAACCCTCTTTCTCAATGGAAGAGGGTTTTTTATTTAACACAACCGTCTCGAAGAGGATTTGAAAAGTATTGGAAGGTTTCGTCTAATTAATTCAGGCTGACTTCTTTCTCATCTTCGTATTTCCCATCAAAGTTGGTAATTGATTTGAGAAACTGCGAATTGCTGATGATGACATGTTTTCGTGACACCGTGATAACGCCCATCTCCTGGAAATGGCTAAACTGTCGGCTTACCGTCTCAACGGCCAGTCCCAGGTAGTTACCTATATCTGACCTTGTCATCGGAAGATGGAATTCGCTCGCGGAAAAGCCCCTTTTACGAAACCGTTCAGAAATATTCAACAGGAAAGCCGCGACCCTTTGCTCGGCATTCATCTTGCCCAACTGTAACAATAGCTGTTGATCCGTTAATAGCTCCTTGCTCATAAGCTTGTGAACCTGGTGTTGCAGTCCTTTTATCTTACCCATAATATTTTCGAGTTTTGAAAAAGGAAGCTCACAAACGCTGGTCATTTCCATGGTTTCTGCGGTACAAAAATAATTACCATCGCTCACTCCATCCAGGCCTACCAGTTCGCCCGGTAGATGAAAGCCGATAATTTGTTGTTGACCGGAACTTGTGGTTGTATAAGTTTTTAATGAACCGCTGCGAACTATAAAGAGATAGTGAAATGTGTCACCAGGCAGGTAAAGGCGTTGCGCTCTTTGCATTGGCCGAGGTTGCTTGACAATTTCCTCAAGCATTTTGATCTCACTGGCCACCAGCCCCTGGGGTAAACACAGGTTTCGTAACCGGCAATCACTGCACAGGACTTTGACTGGCTCCATTCACTATATCCTTGTTTATTGTGTTGTTATTGGTTACCGCGATGACTAGCAACATTATTCCTATTATAGTCTTGATTGGCAATCAATTAATTTGGCTGGCAAATTAGTCCGTTTAATATTAAACCGCGATTTATTCAGGGGGTATTAATTAAATAGCATCCTGCCAGATATTGCCTACACGCTAATGTCCAGGCTCATTTAAGATATCATTGGCTATTTCATTGACTTCACGATCAGAATCACTTGCCAGCTTTTGCAGAAATGGCAGTGCGGCGTCACTATGACTAAGCGACAGGTAATGGGCAACATCCGCCCTTATTTGTGGATTTTCATGTGTGCTCAATTCGCCCAGCTGTGCCACCATACCTTGCAATAATGAACTTCCTTCAAATTCCTCGAATACAGCACTCACACCAAGCTGAATTTTCATATCTTTTTCTTCATCTATCACCAGGTCAAGCAAGTGATTCATATATTCAGGCCTTTCGCGAATCAATTCGATAACACGGTTTAATTCACCTTCAACAAGCAGGTGTTTCAGGAAACGCGTTATGCCTTCTGGTTTACCAATCTGGGATATCCAGTTACGCAAGTCTGGTTCATGTTGTGCTCCCTGCAGCTCGACAGGCCCAAGTTTCAACCAGGGTACCGATTTAACATTATATTGGCTGGCTATATTCGGGTGGCGGGTGGCGTCTACGACTTCAAGTTGTTTAATCAATCCCTCTGCCAGAAACTTATCCAGAATCTTTTTGACGGCAGCACAATGTACGCACCCAGGCGCCGTGAGCAACAATGCTTTTAGAGGTAGATGGGACATGGCGATTCAATAAAATTGCCAGTTTAAAACTGGATTCGACGCTACTGTAACAAAATCGTCACAAACAATCATTTACGTTTCACAGGACACGCAATTGGCAGCCCGTAGCAGGCAGAACCCGTATTTGTAATCACCCGCTAGTGCGAACGGGAGCTGACAAAATTAAAACTGTTTGCAGGTTGAAGAACGTAGGGCTGCATTGTAGACGGCAATCCAGCCTGCTCTCCCGCCTGTTTCACCATTTTATGTATTACAGATGTACTGAGCGGATTTCTGCGTTCACTGATAAACACATACTCTGATTCTGGATACCTGCCTTCCATTTCTACCAGATAATCCACTTCCTGCTTTGTCAACGCATGAATTGTCTTCCGCCCGTTCTTCAGGCGCGAAACCAGCACATTGCCGGCCTCCAGATCAATGTGAATCCATTTCAAATTGATAAGTTCATCAATACGCAATCCATGACGGTGCGCCATAAGAATCAATGTCGCGTTACGAGTCCCGTGTTTCCCGTTCTGTTTCGCTGCTCTCACCAGCTGATCAATTTGCCGAGCGCTAAGTTGTGTTTTCGTTTCCGGCTGAATGGCTCGCCGTTTAATCCTGTTGGAGTACCGCCCGGTGAATGAGTGCTGGTCGATAGTGATAACGTTGTCGATACCGCGCATAAGTTACCTCCCCTGTGAAAAACAATTCCAGTAGTGGCCAACAAACCGTCAATTTAAAAATAGCAGATAAAACAGTAAAGTAAAGGACTATTCTAAGGTAAGGTATAAGGATTTCCAGCTAACCAGATCATTTTACATCAACGTGTTGATTATTTATCAGTCATTGTTAGACACAATTTTTCGACGCAATGATTTGGTTTCTCCTCGCTTGCGCTTTTGATCAAGCCGTTCCCTCTTAACTCGGTGGGGTATCTGTGTCGGTTTTCGTTGTTTACGCGTGGTAGTTGCGCTCTGTATCAGCGCCTGCAGCCGTGTCAGTGCCGCTTGTCGATTCTTATCCTGACTACGAAACTGTTGCGCTTTAATGATTACAACGCCGTCTTTACTAATACGGTGATCTGTCATTTTCAAAAGTCGTTGTTTATAAAAATCTGGCAACGTTGACGCCTGAATATCAAAGCGCAAGTGAATGGCGGTGGCAACCTTATTTACATTCTGCCCACCCGCACCCTGAGAGCGAATGGCAGTTATTTCTATTTCATTGTCAGGAATACTGACATTTCTTGAAATATAAAGCATTACTTTACTTAAAGTCCTTGATAAATTTAGTGCTCGCCATTGACAGGCATGGATTTAAAGCGATTATTTAACGATAGCTAACTATATTATTAACTCACTATACTTCAACAAGTTATACCCCGTGAATAGCCTTTACCGGAACGCCACTTCCTAACTACTAAAAACGTAGTACGTTACTACAGAAAATAGAGTGTACTGCTACATTTTCCGCAGTATTGGTATCCCATGCTCCAGCCTATGCTTTTACCCAATGATTGAACGCAGGCAGGCTTAAACAAAGTTTAACAAAGGAGGATGGACAATGAACACAAATACTGTGACACACAAACCAACAATTCTAATTCGAATTGAAAAAGCTTTGAGCGCTGATAGACGACAGCAAGTACAGGATACTGTCAGCGATCAACCCGGAGTACTGGATATCCAGAACAGTAAGCGCTTACCTCACGTAATACTCGTTGAATATGACGCACTTCGTATCTCAGCGCTGAAAATCTTACAGTCCGTACGCAATCAGGACAAATCTGCCTTCATGGTAGCTATGTAACGATAAGCGAGCGACAACTTTGATAATGGCATTGATGATAATGGGATTGATGAGAATATTTTTACTTAATCTCAATCAATCCCAGGCAAAATTAAAAATGTGGAGGATAGTATATGACTACTGCAACTAACTTTTCCAAACAGATGATTGGAATAATTTGCACTGCGGGTATGACAGTGATTAATCCAGGAAACGTCGCACAAGCACAGGAACAGGATAGTTTTTCACCCCGTGCTTATTGCATACAAACCGGCGGAACCATAAGCGAAACCAACGACCCCAACATCTACGTTTGTGTTTATCCCGCCAGGGGGAAAGGCCTGGTGATCAATACCGCCATTAGCCAAAGCTTGCCGGTAAATTTGCCTATAACACATTCCAGGCTGGCACAACTGACTAAAGAGGCATTCAATAAAAGCATCGTACCCGATACCTTATAGTCGTCGTATAATTACATTTGAAACGTAAAGGTTAGTTAAGCAACTGGATTTTCGAGGGTTCCGATAGGCTCTATTTTAATTGTAACAACATCGCCTTTATCCAGGAACTTTGGTGGCTTGAAACCCATTCCCACGCCTGATGGCGTGCCAGTGGCGAGAATGTCTCCTGGTTCCAGTGTCATCGTTGCGGAAATGGTTTCAATTAAGCTCGGGATATCAAAAATCATGTCCCGAACATAGCCATCCTGGCGCAGTTCATTATTGATATAAGTCTGTATGCGTAATTCGCCTACATCCTCTATATCATCACGGGTGACAATACACGGACCCATGGGACAAAAGCCATCCAGACTTTTCCCTAGAAACCATTGCTGGTGTTTTCGTTGCATCCGGCGCGAAGTCACATCATTGATAATGCTGTAACCAAAAACATGGCTCATTGCATTGTCTCTAGAAATACTCCGCCCTCCCCGGCCGATCACAACAGCGAGTTCACCTTCATAGTCCACCGACGCTGTTGTATCGAGCGAGGCAGGAATAGTCTCTTCTGGACCTATCACTGAAGTCGTTGCCTTGGTAAAGATAATCGGTGATTCTGGAATTGTTGTCTGGCTATCCTTCTCCGATGCAATTGTTGATTGAACTTCTTTGACGTGTTCCGGATAATTTTTTCCTACACACAATATATTACGAGGTGGTCGCGGTATCGGCGCCATTACTTTGAGTTTAGATAGCGGCAGTGCAGTATCGGTACTATTAAGAGTAAGAGCCTCAGCAACCTTCTCCCAGGCAGACTCGCCCTGTAAAATGTACATTAGCATATCCCGCGGCAATTCTGGTAAAAGTGTGGATAGATCTACCACTTTCTTTGTTTGCGGCTGCAGTACACCAATTCTGGTATTTCCTGATTCAGTAAATGTAAGCAAATGCATTGTGTCGAATAATCCTTTTTGATGACCACAATATCCAATAGTAAATGATTAGCAAGTTGCATTGTAGTAAAGCATGTTTGCTCTTATTTTGACCGCAAACACTACGTAGGAAAATTCTGATTTTTCCTCTGCCCTGATTTTCGGTCATTCAAAAGCGCGATATCCTCCTTTATATTCTGCTACTTACTGCTTTTGTTTAGTCGATTTAAAGATCTTGTCTGAAATAAGATGAAATGCTAGATTTACTTTAATATCTTGCAGTTCCTGCGTTTGTGTAAAACACGAATATTATCGATGCTGCAAGGAAGCGATGCTAGAAGGAAGTGATCCTGCATGGAAATAAGGTACCTGCTAAAATGAATCGCATCTTTTCTATAAAATTTATTGTTGTACTGCTCGGGGTATTTCTTGCTTCCTCGGCGCTGTCATACGCATTCCTGTCCAAACCGCAAAACGAAAATAACGATCTTTTAATTGATAAAGCCTTAGGATTGTCAATTGATGGTCGTTACAAAGAAGCATTTACGATTCTTAAGCCATTGGCGGATGATGATGTAACTCGGGCCCAGCTTTATCTTGCCGTTGCCTACTACCATGGCAATGGCGTATCGCGTGATATACCAAAAGCTTTAATGTTATTCCTGAAACTGCAGGATAAAAATTATGAACCGGGAATCGTAAATACCTATTTGAACCTGATTGGCTCCCTTCAACATTAAGTTGACTGCAACCGTATTCTTCTTCCAGTGTGTGCTATTGATATTTGTACTCGCCTGACAGTGTAACAGTTGTCCCAAGTGATGATAGTACAGTCGTACTTTGACTCGTTTTAACAATGTAAGGTTTACCCTGGTTTATAACGCCAAGCACTTTATCCGCACCCGTATTATTTGCAGTGCTAAACTCGACGTATGTCTGGTCATGTGTTGAATCCAGTAATTGACTCAGGTTATTCACCGTAACAACTTTTTCATAATCACTTATGCTCAGGCTTGCAAGTTTAGTAGCTCCTTCTTCGTCTTTTCTGACCCTGATCGTCACGTACATTGCATCAACCGTTTTCCAGGTTAAACCAAATACTTTCTCCCCTTCTATTTCACGAGGTCCAATACGTTGAATTTCAAATTGTCCGACTTTCACAGGAGCGGACTCGGATTTTTCCTGGGCAGATGTTGATGGACCAGTTTCAATATCTGACTGAGAAGTTTCCGGTTGTGGTGGTTCCGCTGCCGGTGCTGGTTCACTCAGTCGTATAAGTATATTTGCCCTGGTAACTTGTTCTCGCTTGTCAGTAACCTCGACCAGGATCGTATAATCTCCAGCTGCCTGCAATTTTTGATTAACATAGTTCTGGAAATCAAGTGTTACATCCTGGCTGTGCAATGGCTTTCGTTCAATACCAAACAGTTTAAAATGATTACGCTCCGGGGTAGAGGCTAAATCAACGTGATAGGATCGTTCTTTAATTTGTAATCCACCGACCCGGCCCGGGCTCTCAATTCGCAAACGGAGACTGCCAAACTGCCCAACACGACCTTCCTGGGCTAAAGCTATATCAAACCCTTGAGCAGTAATGGTCGGCGCCGGCGCACTGCTATCAGTGGATAGCTGATCACAGCCAGGCAACAGGCATGATGTAATAAACACCAAAATTGATAGCGCAGTGAAATTCTTAAGCATATACTATCCCTGTCGGTTCTTTTTATTACATTTTCCAGGAGCGCAAATCCAATCTCTGTCCTGATGACTAAACCAGTTCTACCTTACGCTTCTCGGTGCCGGTTGATTTGGTTTTAGCAGGCTGTTGTACTGAATCATCCTGACCTATCTCTTTCAGTTTATTGCGCAGTTGCCGTTGACGAAGCGCATCTTCAGTCGATAATTTATCAGGACTCAGTCTTAGCGTTTCTACAAACAGATCTTCCAGCTCACTCGGCATTCCTTCGATAGAAAGGCTGGCACGTTCACGAATCCCCTCAAAAATCCGGATCTTTTCATCCAGAAATTCAGTGGCATCAAATCCAAGTCCGGCTACGTAGTCACCATAACGCTGTAACTGGCTTTGCAAAGTATGGATATACTCGCCCAACAGGAACTCTGTAGCGACGATAAACGGCTTCGGTGGATTTTTTGCCAGGGTATTCAACGCATTGATAATATCAAACAGGCTATCGGAAAAACTTAACAGCAATTCACGATACTCCCGGTCAATACGTTCGGCTTCTTTTAGCTTTTCATCAAATCGAGCCACGCTTGACCACCACACTGACAGGATAAAACCGAGACTCACCGCAAACAAACTGGCTATAACAATCTTGGCAGCATAAATCGGACCCGCAAATACCTGCATGCTCTCGAACAGGAAAATGGAACCGATAAACAACGTGAAAAATACAAGCAATAACGCGAATAGCGGCGTTCTGATACGGCGCATTTTAATTCTGCTTCGTGCTTTGCGTATCCATGCGCCGTGTGAAAGTTCAGGTTTTGAATTTAACCGTGATCTGGTTAATACGTCGCTCGCCGTGGAATTTGCTTGCGCCTCTTTGGAAATTGAACTTTTGATGTATTCACTCATGGGCCTATCCCCGCAAGCTAATATGAAACGACTATGATAAAACTAACAAAATTACTACGTCTTGTTTCTACATCTGGCACAACTAATTCTTATAATAATCATATAAAACCTGCTGATAATTATATTGATTTGCATCAAAAAGCCAGAGTGGCAAGCAAGACACAGGTCAATAGAAACGGCTATATTTCACCTAAGCAAAGAAGGCTTAACTAAGCGTGTAGAAGTTGCGTATAGAGGTTGTACTTAGCACCAGAACGAGCGCAACAGTAAGGGGCAAACAGGAGAATACTTGTCAATTTTGGTGCAGATTAACTTAACAGAAATATGAAGAAATGTAGCTAAGTAATTGTAGATCAATGCAAACTATCTGATGGCATATATTATGCTCAGGATATTAACATAAGCGAACACGTTCTCATGCCAGGAGGCTAGACATGTTAAGTTATATTTACCGACAAATCCGCGATTTTGAAAATCAACACGGCATACTTCCCAACTTACTGTACATTAATGAACAACATGTTGAGCACTTGAAAAACAGTGTTGATGAGGAGTTCACACTACAAAATATTGCTGAGTTACTGCAACTCGAAGTAGTTATTCACCAGGAAGTATTGCATCCACATGTTGCCTGGACACAATCGGCGATAAGGATTGCCAGCTGATAACGCAGAAGTTTCGTCAACAAGCAGAAATAGAAAAACTTTTCCTGTTTGTCAACTAAGGGCAAATTTTGCTGACCGATAATTTCCGAATAGCACGGTTACTGGGTTGCAAATTGCTGTTGCCGGATTTAGCATACTGGGACTGACAATACGCCTGCTTAAACTCAATTTGATTTAAAGCCTCCACCGCCTGATAGTTACCATTTTTAGCCGCTTTCTCAAACCAGATCCTGGCCTTGTTCTGATCGGATTCCACACCTTTTCCGTAAAAGTAAGACATGCCAACATTGTACTGTGCATGGGGATTTTCCTGGCTTGCTGCTTTTAGAAACCATTGAAACGCGGTTTCGTCATTTTGTTTTACGCCGCTACCTTTGCTAAACATTAGCCCCAAATTACGTTGCGCAGCTGCATTGCCCTGTTCCGCTGATTTCTGATACCAATAAGTTGCCTGTTTTTCATCGTCATCGATACCTTTACCGTAATCATACATAGTACCAAGATTATTCTGCGCTTGTGCATGGCCTTGCTCTGCGGCTTGACGGTACCACCGCAGTGCATCCTGCATATTCATTGCTATTCCTTGTCCCCATTCATAAGCATAACCCAGGCTATTTTGTGCGGCTGCATAACCTTGCTGCGCGGCCTTTTGGTACCACACAACAGCTTCGTTATACAATTCCTGTTTATCCAGGACTCTCGCATACTGATACTGTATGCGAACATTAGAGGGTTGCCGGTTAATTTCCAGTGCACAGGCATCAAGGGCAGCAAGGGCGTCCAGATGATCCCAGGCCACACCCCTGCTTACTTTGCCTGGATCATCAGGATGTGCGGCCAGTATGTCACATTGAGTCACATCCAGTTCACCAGCAACGGCAATTGATGCGAAAGTAAATGTAGTAAAACAAATTAAACAGAATAATAACTGGAGCTGTTGGTTACCAGGCTGCATACGACACTACCTCAGACACGGCACTAATGATTTACGTCAAGAAGCAGGTTGGCGTCAGATGAGCAATTTACTCGTCTAGCGAAGGTCACTCAGAGATTGTGTTTTGCTGCGGACAGGCTAAACAACTAACCACATCAGCAGCAGAAGATGACTGGGAATAAACTGCCAGAAACACAAAAGACAGGAATAAAAGCTCAACGACTGAAATACGACTCATATACACCCGCTCTGATATAGAGCGCCTACTTCTTTAATTACTACAGCTTTTATACTATCATGATTAATTTTTAATCACATAGTTTTTATTTGTCAGAAAAACAACAGCTTACAATCCAACGCGCAGGCTAAAGACAATACCTATGTCTTTGTGGCAATATCAGGACAAAACAGGATCCGGGATTTCGAAAACTAATTTGGGGTGTACTGTTAGCGCTTTTAATTAAAAGGATTTAACGGTTACGTTTCAAGTTTGCTTGGTTCGTAGTCGAGCCACTACAAGTACAATAATTAAAGTGAGCAAATAATATAACGAGGGGCAACGCATAGATCATGCGGTTTCTATTTCGCAAGTTTAAGACACGACCGGCTACCTTACTCAAGCGACTTACACACCTGATCCTGTATGCATCCATTCTCGGATGCGTGAATGCTGGTATCGCTAATACGTCGCCGCCACAGTTTGTTTCTCCACCTGAAATTGAAATGGATCCCAATTTAAGCACACCACTGGCCGGCTTACTGCGCTTCAGTACCAATTTACCCAGCAAGGTACTTCTTGATATAAGTACTGGCAGTAAAAGCTGGACTATAAAGTTTGATGAATTCAAAACGGACCATTCATACACCGTTCTGGGATTTCGCCCTGATAAAACTCATGCTATTAAGGTTCATATCATTAACCGCAACGGTCAACGTACCACCTTCAAGCAGCCTCTGACTGTAATAACGGATCCCTTGCCCGATGGATTCCCCACATTTGTGACAATTAAAAGTCAGCCCCACTTAATGGAACCCGGATACACACTGTTAGACGTAATACCTGAAGGCGAAAATTCTGAATTTGGTGCACTAATTGTCATCGTTGATGAAAACGGGGATGTGGTCTGGTATCAGGTTGGCACCAGATACACGAATGTGCGACAAACCGACGATGGTAACCTTATGTTCCTGCAGGGTGCACTGTTTGTTGAAATGGATATGCTCGGCAATACAGTGCGGGAGTGGAAAGCCATGGGTAAATCCAGTAATGAAATTAATGAGATCGCTGTCGCTACCCGTTCATTTCACCACGAAGCATTTCCAATGGATAATGGAAATTTTCTTGTCCTCAGCATTGAGGTACGACGCTTTGATAATTATCCAACGAGCGCCTGGAAACCCGGATCTCCCACTGAATCAATTATGGTGGCAGGTGACCTTATTATTGAATTCAGGCCTGACGGAACGATCGTCAATGAATGGTCCTTGCTGGAATTACTTGACCCGTATCGCGTAAGTTATGATTCACTGGGGAAATACTGGGATTCGTTTTTTGGTACCAAAACACGGGACTGGGCACATGCTAATTCTGTCATTCATAGCCCCATAGATGATTCAATCATTGTTTCAATTCGTCACCAGGATGCCGTCGTAAAATTCAGCCGAAAAACGGGTGAATTAATCTGGATTCTGGGTACTCACGATAACTGGGATAATAGTAAATTTGGCAAGTATTTATTGCACCCCGTTAATGACCAGAAGTTTTTCTTTCCCTATCACCAACATTCTCCGATGATTCTGCCAAACGGTAACATCCTGCTCTACGACAATGGTAACTACCGAGCCAGTCCATTCCGGAAAATAGTACCGGTAGCTAATAATTTCAGCAGGGCGGTTGAATACAGCATCGATGAAGAAAACATGACGGCGGAACTGGTGTGGGAATATGGCCAATTTACTGAAAACACCATTTTTTCCGGTGCTCTGGGTGATGCAAACTATTTACCGAAAACTGGCAACGTACTAATCACTCATGGCAATATATATGAGAAAAAATCTGGTAAAAAACTGTCTGCACAGATCGTGGAAGTAACGCATACCACGCCACCCACTGAAGTATTTAATATGGTAATTTTCGATGACACCCCAGATCCTGAAAATGGCTGGCGAGTTTATCGCAGCGAACGAATTAGCAGTCTATATCCTGAGTAAAGTTGAATCATGCAGCGGGAGGCCAAAACAGTTAGCCCCTCTCTTTATCACCGTCATCCGCTTCATGCTTGTGAGAATAATTTTTGTCACGCCGGTCTTCATAATCATGATGTTTATGATGCGATAACTTGCCACCTGAAGCACGGTAGACATATACATCCTTCAGAGCCGGCCTGTTGCTGTAGTGATCCTTATGTTTAACATATTCACCATGATGGTTCTTTTTACATCTCTCATGCCCAAGGTGGACAAGTTGTATGGTTTCACTGGAAACCTGGTTACCCAATCTCAACTCAATGTTGACAGGCTCACTAGCGTTAATATTAGCCAGGCCGGTCTTATGCTTCGAAAGCTTAATAAATCCCCTGTCCAGATTTAATTTGACATAAATATTTTTCTCGCGATAAACGAGTTTATTATCTTCTTCATCAGGATAAAATGCACTTAGCGGTTGCTCAACCAGTATAACCTGGTCTACCGATACTCGTATAATATCATCAGGCAGTACTTGAAATGATGACTTGTCAAATCGTGCCTTGATCTGAATTTTATCGCTAAATTGTTTTCGATGGTTTATTTCTAACCTTGCGCTTCTGGTAACAAAATCAAAAGTCGGACCTACGGCAATTTGCACAAAATCTTGCACCTCGAAGTTGCCATCACTCACTGTTAGCGATACTTCATAGATCCCCTCGTGCATATATTCGTTCACTGGATTGGCTTCAGAAGAACCGGAACCATCTCCAAAATCCCATAAATAACTTAAATTATCGCCATCTGCATCAGTGGCATTTGCTGAAAAATGTACTGTTAAGGGAACCGTTCCGCTACTCGGACTTGCAGTTGCCTGTATTACAGGTGGAACATTTTGCGCTATGACACTAATAACAACTGCCGCCTGATCGGTTTGTCCAAAATCGTCGGTAACCGTAAGTATTACCCTATATTCGCCAGGCTGGTTGAATACATGTGTATCTGATGCCTGGCTACTGAAATTTTGCAAACTTTCAGGATCAGCAAAGTCCCAACGATATAACAACTGCGCATTTTCAGGATCAATACTGTTACCACCATTAAAATTAACCATCAATGGAGCATCGCCACTGATCACCGACGCCTCAATTATTGCTTGTGGTGAACGGTTTTCAACAACAGTTACCAGAATTTCGTCAGCAACACTGTCAATCTCCCCATCATTCACGGTAAGCGACACGCTATATTCTCCAATCATGTCCGGTGTAAACTGGGCGCTCACTGTGTCAGCCTGCTCTATTTGTGCCACGCTGCCTGCAGGAGCCGACTCTATACTCCATACATATGATAGTTGTGGAATTGGGTCATCCGGGTCGCTGGACCTGGAACCATCAAGCGCCAATGTTTCACCTAAGAATATTTCAGCGTCATCACCAGCGTCGGCTATTGGTTGTCGGTTTGGTTGAATAAAAATATGGGTAAAGATATCCCAGGAATCATTATTATCTTCAGTTACAAAATTGCTGGCGCCCGAACCGAACACGACATAGTGTCCACCTGCGCTTATTGCAGGGACAAAGCCACTGGCATTACCCTGGCTGCCATTGCCACCAATACTGGCTATAGACGTCAACTGCAGTTCACGATCATGTACAAAGACATCC
>NZ_CDLKIE010000479.1:0-3595 GCF_975902315.1 Kaarinaea lacus
GAATCCAATAGGGGCATATACTGCCAGCAAGGTAGTTGTCATGGCGATGATCGGAACCGCTAATTCTCGAGCGCCTTTTAGTGCGGCCTGCATACGCGGTTCACCATTTTCAATATGCCGGTGTACGTTTTCCACTACGATGATTGCATCATCCACTACCAGGCCGATCGCCAGCACCATGGAAAGCAATGTCAGCAAGTTAAGGGAATAACCTAACAGATACATTACAAAAGCCGCACCGATTAGTGACAATGGTACTGCCACCGCCGGTATAAGCGCAGCACGCACTGAACCGAGAGTAAGGAATATAACCACAATCACGATAATGACTGCTTCAATGATGGTTTTATAAACTTCCTTGATCGATGATTTGATAAACTGACTGGCATCATAAGGTACCCTAACATGCAGTCCTTCGGGTAATTGCGTTCTGACTTTTGGAATCAACTCGTTGACCGCATCGGCGACGGTTATTGGATTTGCGCCCGGCGCCTGTTCGATACCAATAAATACCGATGGTATACCCTTGTACCAGGTAACGGTTTCATACTCTTCCGCACCCAGTTCAGTGACTGCAATATCCTGCAGGCGTACCAACGTACCACCTTCACTGCGCACGACCAGTTTGCGAAAATTTTCCGGTTCACTGACCGCAGTGGTTGTAGTCAGGTTAATGGTGACATATTTGTCCTTGGTGGTACCGATACCCGCCTGGAAGTTATTACCGCGCAGTACATTAACTACGTCTTCGCCGGTTACACCCAGGGCAGCCATTCGTTTGGGGTCCAGCCAGATACGCATGGCAAATTGCGAAGCAAACAGTCTTGCCTTGGCAACACCGGGTAACGCCTGCAACTGCGGCTGCACTACCCTTAATACATAGTCACTGATTTGTGGGCGGGGAATCGAGTCACTGTAAAACGCCAGGTACATTAAGGCTGTGCGGTCACCGGTGGTCGATTCGATAACCGGATCTTCCACATCGCCCGGTAATTCGCCGCGTTTACTGGCAACCTTGGCCTGAATTTCCGCAATCGCGTCATTGGGATCATAGTTGAGGCGCATCTGCGCTTCGATGGTTGACTTACCCTGCGCACTGGTCGAAGAAATAAAATCGATGCCACTGGCTTCAGCCATCGCCTGCTGAATTGGTGTTGTCACAAAACCTTTCACCAGTTCAGAACTGGCGCCAGGATATACCGTAGTAACAGTAATAACCGTGTTCTTGATCAGCGGAAACTGCCGAACTTCAAGTAGCTCAATAGAGCGAAAACCCATTAAAAGGATGAGCAAGCTAAGTACAGTTGCCATTACCGGCCGGTTGATGAAGATATCAGTAAACTTCATTGCGAGTTTAACTCCGCATCGTTTAGCTTAATCTGGTTATCAATTTTAACCGGCATATTATCGCGCAACTTTACCAGACCAGCGCGGACCACCTGAGTACCCAACGCCAACCCATTGACAACAACCCGACCTTCGCGCACTTCTCCGGTTTCCACGGCGGTACGCTTAACAGTGGAAGGTCCCTGTTCGTTCCTGTTTATGACAAAAACAAAATTACCGTAGGTGTTAAAACTGATTGCCGTGCGCGGTAATGTTAACAACGGGCGGGCATCACCAACGATGGTTTCTACTTCGGCAAACATGCCGGGACGTAACGTGTTATCCGGGTTTGACAACGTGGCGCGAATTTTCAGGGTGCGGGTACCCGTGTCAACTCCGGAGTTAACCGCGCTTACTTCGCCGGTAAAAATTTTATCCGGTATTGCATCCAGTTGCAGATTTACGGTTTGCCCCGGTTTAATCTTAGTCAGGTAACGCTCCGGCAAAGTGTAATCAACAAAGATAGGATCAAGCGCCTGTAAACCGACAATGGGATTGCCTGCCTCGAAATACTGCCCTTTATCAACCTGCCTGATACCCGACAGCCCGGCAAAGGGCGCACGAATCACTTTTCGTTTGACGACTTCTTCCTGTTGTTTAACCCTGGCCTTGGCGGCATCAAAACGGGCTTCGGCCTCATCATAATCGGACTTTGAGGTCGCCCGCTTTTTAAACAGATCCTTGACTCGATTAAACTGAATTTCCGCCAGGCGTCTTTCTGCGCGTAAAGCTTCGAGCGCTGCATTGTCGACGGATGCGTCCAGGCGGATTAACACCTGCCCCTCTTCCACGGGTTGACCGGATTTAAAAACTATTTCACTGACAATGCCATTCACTTCAGAACTGACATTTATACCATTGGTTGCAACCAGGGTACCGACGGACTGCAATGATGGTTGCCAATCCTCCTGGGTGACTTCCGTCGATGCGATTACAGAGGGCGGAAAACCACCGCTTTTACCGCCCTGTTGTTGCGAACAGCTGACACCTGCACCGATAGCAAGCGCCACTAAACCAATAACCAGATATTTTGCCATGGCCTGAGATTCCTGGATAGTTTGTGATTCAGATTAGAGCCAACTACAGTTTACGCCAAATTCAAAACACTTTTAATGTCTTTTTAGCTATGTGATAAAAAGAAACAGCTAAGTTTTAGGCACGATGCTCAGCTCAATGGCGTCACATGTACCTGCCTGTTTCATACACAGGGATTCAGCGCTTGTCTCAATACTCATGGTGATGTGGCCTCAGTTGTAAGGGTTTTATTTTTATTTACATGGGTGAACTAATTGGAAGTTTGAACTCATATTAGATAGCAACTACACCCTAATGTGAATATATGATATCAATACTATCAAGCGTGCGAATCAGAGTAATAACCATGCGAAATAGCAGTCATTTCAATTTAATCAAGATATTTGTTGTGCGGCGGTCGCCCAGAGCCTTCGCCCAGGTAAGATTAAACATAAGGAACAATATCCCAATATAACTGGAGTGTTGACATGACTAACTTACCGAAATTGCCCGTGGAGGAATGGGAAGAGACGAAAAACACTTTGCATCTTTTCATGCAGATAGTGGGCAAGATAAGGCTGGCATTATTCCCCAAACAAAACCATTGGTGGCATGTACCACTGTATGTCTCGAGTCGCGGCATTACCACCCGTTCCATTCCCTATAACGACAAGCCCTTCGAAATCGCCTTTGATTTTATTGATCATCAATTGAAAATCACTTGCAGCAGCGGGCAAACCAGGTCATTCCCACTAGCCGATCAATCTGTTGCAAGTTTTTATCACAATATATTTTCCAATCTGCAAGAGTTGGGGATCGAGGTTAACATCATCGCAAAACCCTATGATGTGCCCTTTAGTACAATCCCGTTTGCAGATGACACGCAACATGCCAGTTATGATTCAGCCGCCATAGAAAAGTACTGGCACATATTACTATTTGTGAATACTGTGTTTGAACGTTTTCGTGGCGAGTTTCTTGGCAAGAGTACACCAGTACATATATTCTGGCATCATGCCGACCTGGCACTGACACGTTTCTCCGGAAAAGCTGCGCCTCCACTTAAAGGTGGCACCAATGCCGATCAGGAAGCCTACTCGCATGAAGTCATTAGTTTTGGTTTTTGGATGGGCGATAACATCGTACGTGAGCCGGCCTTTTATGCATACGCATATCCTGAGCCGCAAAACTTGTC
>NZ_CDLKIE010000480.1:0-6102 GCF_975902315.1 Kaarinaea lacus
AAAATAAAATTCAGCCTGGATTGCCAGCAAATCCGGTTGTTGTTGACCTGGGTACGGGGCCTGCAACATTTATAAAAAATCTTGTCACCAAATATCCGGATATCAACGCTTATGGCGTTGAGTGTGCGCCATACATGCTCGAGGCAGTAGGCGAATTACCAGCCAATGCTCACATCATTGAGGCGGATTTACCGGATCCGCAGTTATCGTTTGACAATAATACAGTGGATGCGATTATTGCTTCTGTAGTAGTACATGAAATGCATCAGCCCATACGAATGTTTAAGGAAATGTATCGCATTCTGAAACCAGGAGCGAAGTTTTACATTTTCGACTGGGTGCGTGTACCGTTGCAGACGTACTTGAGAAAAATGGAGCGTGATCCCTTTGCTGACAATATCTCCCTGGAGGATCAGGAAGATTTGTTTATCCATTTTATTGAACACAACCGTTTTACTCTGGACGACCTGGTGTTCATGTTACAGAATACCGGGTTTAAAATTATCGAGAAGGCATTACAGAATGAAGATCAGCATGCCTGGCTGTTGCTAGAAAAACCAGAATAATAGTTTAAGCTAAATTTATGGATCTATTACAAGCAATCGCATTGGCCTTATTGCAGGGCTTAACGGAATTCCTGCCTATTTCCAGTTCGGCACATTTAATCCTGTTGCCACAAATGGTCGACGGCTGGAAAGACCAGGGTTTGGCATTTGACGTTGCGGTGCACGTAGGTACATTAAGCGCGGTATTGCTCTATTTTCGACATGAAGTGACGGAGATGGCGGTTGACTGGACAATGTCACTGAAGTCGCGTCAACAGACCATGAACAGCAGGTTGGCATGGGCAGTTCTGTTTGGCACGATCCCGGTGGGCCTGGCGGGCTTATTGTTCAAAGATTTTATTGAAATGAATCTGCGATCTCCCACAGTGATCGCCATTGCGACCGTAGTGTTCGGTTTGTTGTTATGGTGGGCTGATGTTGCCGGCAAACGTCACCGTGATGAATACACAATTAGTATTCTGGACGTGATTGTTATTGGATGTGCTCAGGCACTGGCGTTGATTCCCGGGACTTCCCGTTCCGGTGCCACTATTACTGCAGGCTTATTGTTAGGTCTAACCCGAGAAGGGGCGGCGCGTTTTTCATTTCTGTTATCGATCCCGGTTATTTCCCTGTCAGGTGCACTGGTGACGCTGGATCTTATCAAGGAGGGTGTGCCGGTCGAATGGTCAATGATGATTATTGGTACCGTACTGGCAGGCGTAACGGCGTATATGTGCATTCATTTTTTTCTAAAGCTGTTAGAACGAATTGGCATGCTGCCCTTTGTTATTTATCGCCTGGCATTAGGTGCGCTGCTGTTTTATATGTTTGGATTTACCCTTTAGCCAGGTCATTTTTCGTTCGCCCTGGCTCTTTCACGCTCCTTTTTCTTTATCGGGCTTGGGTGTTTCTGAACGATAAAAATGATTGGCTGACGATTATGTTTAAATGCATTTATCATTACCATCTTGTTGATGATCATGCCATTGCTTTCTATCATGCCAACAATTTTCGGGATGTTCCATAGCCAGCCAGCCTGATAAAAAATAGTGGCGCCAGGCTTCATATAATTATTTACTTCACGGAAAAAACGTTCATGGACCTCCCATAGTCCTTTACTTTTTTCATTGTAGGGGTAATCAATATTAAAAATGATGGCATCAAACTTTTCGCCTTCTTTTACCGGGCCAAACAGATCACCCTGACGGCTATCAATGATGTGTGAAAGATCGTGAAATTTTGCATTGTATGCCGTGTCATCGACGGCGTCCTGATTCAGATCAGTGGCGACAACCTTGCTGGCTTTTTCTGCCGCAAATACTGCTTGTATACCCGCACCAGTTCCTATGTCTAACACCTCATCACCCTCGTTGATCACGGTATGTTCCAGGAGAAAGATACTCTGGATGGACGGCACTACCGTTGTCTTGGTGATGAAAAATTCTTTGCCGTTGGCAATTACTTTATACTGGCTGGGATTATTTAACTGATAACCATAATAAACCAGTTCCAGGCTGCCAGGATGTTCGATAACATTGCGAAACCCCGTTGATTGTGAGCAGCCGGTTAAAGTGATAATAGCCAGGCAAGTCCAGAGTGTTTTGCGATATTTCATAGGTTTTGCTCGATGGTTATATTGATCGGTACTTGAGTGATTGAGTTGCATATAATATGTTGTATTAAAACATTTGCCTAGTGTAAATCATGATCGCAATTATTCAGAACATCAGGATTAAAGGTAATAAACGAACACTTATTCCACGCGTGGGTGAATAAAGTGTGCAAATTAAGGATCAGTAAGTAGGGCGGTGAGGATCAAGTTACGGACGCGATATACTTACATATAGTAGGCGGCTTAGCGGCACTGGGATCGGCTTTTTGCTGGGCGATTGCTGCAGTGCTGTTCCAGCAACTGGGTGAACAACGCGTCTCGGCAGTGGCCATGAACCTTTTTAAAGGTATCGTGGCGATTATATGCATCGGGTTGATATTGCTTCCTTTTGGAATTGCTGAGGTGTCGAAGGATGCCTTTTTACTGCTGGCGCTAAGTGGACTGGTTGGCATATGCCTGGGCGATACCCTGTATTTTATGACCATCAAACGCCTGGGTTCCCGTTTAACGCTGCTGGTTGGGAGTTTGATTCCCGTAGTAACCGCTTTGATCGCCGTGGCAATGTTAGGGGAACGTATAAGCGTTAGTGCGGGTATCGGGTTGTTGCTGACGATTGTGGGTGTGAGTTATGTGCTATGGGAGCGGACGTTAGTAAAAACTGAATTTACCCAGTGGCGTCTGGGCCTGTTTCTGGGGTTATTGTTTGTTATTGCCAATGCCCTGGCAATAATATTTACCAAGGTTGGGGTGAAGGATATACCTGCCCTGGATGCGACATTAATCAGGACAATATGGGCAGTTTTCGGTCTATTTGCCTGGGGATTGGTGAGTCGATCGCTGCTGGACTGGACGCAACCGCTGCGCAATCCCAGAATACGTCATCGGCTGCTGGTTGCTTCCGTTATTGGGGCGTTTCTCGGGACCTGGCTGTCTGTGGCGGCATTAAAGTATACGCATGCTGCAGTTGCAGTAACGCTGAATTCAACCAGCCCGCTATTTGTGCTACCTTTAGCCATGGTTATGCTCAAGGAGCAAATAAGCTGGCGGGCAGTGAGCGGTGCGTTTGTGGCGATAATGGGTATCGCAGTCTATTTCTTTAGCCTGGACTGGTAACGGTTTATTATTGAAGGGTGTTATTAAAGCAAATCAAAACCCGGTAGGATTTAGCCAGGTTTCATTAGTATACCCATAAAACATGATCTAGATCATGTTGATGGATTGATATCGCACAATTATGATGTTGAGCTTATGCAGCGCTCAGCTATTCCAGTTTTCGCTTCACCTTGAAAAACGGTTGCCTGGTAAAATACAAATAGTATTCCGGGGCGCCAGTGTGGGATTTAGTCAATATAAAATACAGCAGTCCAACTTTATCTGGTTTTTACTAATAGTTTGGATCTTACTGCGCATAAAAAATTGAGGATCGAAAAATGAAATTATTGAAGTTTACTTCTGTGTTATTTGCGGTATTGCTCTTTGCCTCACATTCTGTGTTTGCTGGAGACAAGTTAGACGTGCCGGTTGGTATTTCACCGGTTATGAGCTCTGCGGCGATGTTTATCGCCAAGGAAAGGGGGTATTTCGAAGAGCAGGGTATTAATGTCATTATTAATCCCTTCAAGGCATCAGGTGCGAAGATGGTGCCGTTTCTGGCAACCGGTCAATTATTTGTTGGTGGCGGAAATATCAATGCCGGTATGTATAACGCTA
Organism: Kaarinaea lacus; assembly: GCF_975902315.1. Taxonomy (NCBI): domain Bacteria; kingdom Bacillati; phylum Cyanobacteriota; class Cyanophyceae; order Nostocales; family Nodulariaceae; genus Kaarinaea; species Kaarinaea lacus. Next base: position 3,871 of record NZ_CDLKIE010000480.1, read on the forward strand.
TCGCCAATGATATTCCCATTAAAATTGTTTCCGATAAAGGCACTGTTAGTCCGGGACATGGTTACCTGGCCCTGGTTGTTCGCAAGGATCATGTTGACAGTGGTCGTTATAAAAGTTTCAAAGATCTGAAAGGTATGAAGATGGCAGTCACGGCCAAAGGTGTCTCGCAGCAAATCGTGACTGAAATGTATCTGAAGAAAGTGGGATTGAGTCTCGATGATATCGAACTTAAATTCCTCGCCTACTCAGACATTAATATTGCGCTAGCCAATAAATCTATCGATGCATCGGTGCAAATCGAGCCCCTGGTTGCGGCAGCCGTTGATAAAGGTATCGCGGTACGAGTAGCCGGTGATGATGAGATCTATCCGAACCAGCAAAGTGCGGCAATTTTTTATTCGCCGGTATTTATGGAGAAACACCCGGAGCAGGCTAAAGGTTTTATGGTAGCTTATGTAAAAGGGCTGCGCGATTACAATGACGCGTTTGAAAAGAACAAGGGAAAGGATGACATTATTAAAATACTCACCAAGCACACCCGGATCAAAGACGCCGCGATTTATAATAAGGTAGTTCCTGTCGGTTTAAGCCCCGATGGCATGGTGAATATACTGAGCCTGAAACAGGATGCGCAGTGGTATAAAGATAAAGGCTACGTCAAAGCATTGCCAGATATTGATAACATTGTAGACCTGGGCTATGCAAAGAATGCGGTGAAAGTACTCGGACCGTATAAATAAATAACGCACTTTTATATATTGCAACACTTGCAAGTGGTAAAAATGAGCAAAGCCGTGAATTCTGACGCGGCTTTGTTGTTTTTATGATTGCAAAAACAGGGCCTGGAATACCCCGATTACTGGACAATGTCTATTTCTAATCATCCTCAAATCGCCTGTTTACAGTTAACGAAACGGTTTTCCAATAAAGGAGAGCCGCTTATTGCGTACGATAATATTAGCTTTCAGGTGGAGCCGCGTGAGTTTGTTTGTCTATTGGGGCCTAGCGGTTGCGGAAAAACCACCTTATTGCGAACCATCGCAGGGTTGGAAGCGCCAAGTGCTGGCGAGCTTTCAATTATATCTTTACAACAAAATACTCAGCCTGAAATTGGTATGGTGTTTCAGGAGCAGGGATTGTTTCCATGGATGACTGTCTACAACAACCTGGCATTTATTCTGGAAAACAGCCCCGGTGTGGCAAATCAGGATGTTCAACAGGTCGTTGATGAATTTCTTGCCAAGGTGGGCCTGGAAAAGTTTGCACAGTTTTATCCGCACCAGCTATCCGGTGGAATGAAACAACGAGTGAGTATCGCGCGGGGTTTCGCCACTCGACCGGAAATCCTGTTAATGGATGAGCCATTTGTGTTTCTGGATTTTCAGACTCGCCTGCATCTCCATTCGCTGTTGCTATCCCTCTGGCAGACTAATCAAAAAACGGTTTTATTTGTTACGCATGATATCGAAGAAGCCGTGTTATTGGCGGATAGAGTGATTGTTATGAGCGCCCGTCCGGGTACCATCAAGGAAATCATTAGTATTGATCTGGAGCGACCGCGTGACCTGTTTGCTATTCGCCAAAACAGCAATTATTTGGGATATGTTGAGTCGATTACTGAACTGTTAAAAGAAGAGATGCAGTTAGATGATGTTGAGTTATAAACATGATTGCCCCAGATAGTCATCGTAAACGACTACTGATCTATGCCATATCGCCTGCGATATTGTTTTTGGTGTGGGAATTATGTGCTCGTGTTGAATTGCTGGACCAGCGATTTTTTCCCGCGCCCAGTACAATCTTCTACCACCTGTTTTTTGTCAGTCCTGAAGAAGGGATAGTGACTGATGTTCTTTATAGTGTGTATCGTATTTTTGTCGGTTACATAATCGGTTGCACGCTGGGCGTGATGTTAGGCGTAGGAATGGGATTGTCTCATACGCTACGCATGATCTTTTATCCCTTAATTATTGTTACCTACCCAATACCCAAGATCGCCATATTACCCTTGATTATGCTAATTTTTGGTATTGGCGATTTATCAAAAATTGTGGTGGTGGCTATTGGTAGTTTTTTTCTGGTGTTGATGAACACTTTGCATGGCGTAGATAGCCTGGCGCAGATATATCACGATGTAGCCTCCGTGTATAAAATCAACCGGCGCAATTTTATATTCAGGATTGTTATTCCCGGCTCTCTGCCATCGATTTTTACCGGGCTAAAACTGGCGAT
>NZ_CDLKIE010000481.1:0-2877 GCF_975902315.1 Kaarinaea lacus
GGACGAGTTGCTTAATAAGGAACATGCTGATTACGAAGACGCAGAATTTTCCCGCGAAATCGATGAGCATATAAAAAGCACTAGCCAATTGGGCGCACATGAATCCAGGCCACTCAAGGCACCCAAGGCGGTGCTAAAAATGTTGCGCTTCCCGGATGAATACAACAGGGAAATTGCTTCTGAGAGCGATGTGCTCGACAAATCTAACGTGGAAGAGACTGCGCCTGAAACTGAAGATTCACTGGAAGATATCTATCCCACCTTGACAGAAGCCGAGCAAATTACAGAGCCATCCATGAAAGAACATGCGGCGCCGGAATCAGATGACGCCGAGAGTGCGAATTTTCGATTACAAAGATCGGATGAAAACGAAATGGAACGCTTGCATCGAGACTTTGTGCGGCAAATGCGCGCCATTGTAGCGGAGAACGCAGAGTTTGGTGTTCATCTCGGTCTGGAAATAGATGCGCTGGATGATGCGACGAAAATACAAAACGTGGAAGATCGACGAAAAGCCATATTGGCTTCCATGAAAAAGCTCAGCGAGAGCCATACACAACTCGCGAAGAAATTCGATACCGCGCAGACCTATCTCTCTATTATTGAGTCGGATAAACAGAAACTCAGCGACGAACTGGATCGTGCGCGTATGTTAAGCCTGACCGATGAATTAACTTCGTTACCCAACCGGCGCGCCTTTATGCGGCGTATGGACGATGAGGTGAGTCGGGTTAAACGTTATGGCTTTCCTTTGTCCCTGGTTTTAATTGACATTGACCATTTCAAGCAGGTTAACGATAAATACGGGCATGCAGCCGGCGATAAAGTATTGCGTATCTATTCTGAAAAAATTCTGTCCATTTTCCGGCATCATGACATGATCGCCCGCTACGGCGGTGAAGAGTTTGCGGTCTTGCTACCGAATACTGATCTGGATGGTGTACTAAGAGCGCTGGACAAAGTAAAAAGTACTGTGCCTAAAGTGCAATGCAAGATTGGCGGAATGACGATTAATGCACCGACGTTTTCTGCTGGTGTGACCGAGTATCGCGCGCCGGAGACGCCCACCCAGTTTATCGAGCGGGCAGACCATGCCCTGTACCGGGCCAAGCGCCTGGGCCGTAATCGCATCGAAGTGGAACAAAAAGACAATGAGCACGATGTCTTAGACCAGACCTGAATTTTCTGCTACGTTACCACTCTATGAACCTACAACACCTGTCAGAACAGGTAGGACGTCGCCTGCTGGAAAAGCGATTGTGGCTAGCGACCGCTGAATCGTGTACGGGTGGCTGGATTTCACAATCCATTACCGACATTGCCGGTAGTTCGCAATGGTTTGATCGCGGGTTCGTGACCTATACCAATGAAGCCAAGCAAGACATGCTCAATGTTTCTCCGGACACCCTGGTGCAGCATGGTGCAGTGAGCGAGCAAACGGTAATGGAGATGGTGCAGGGGGTATTGGCAAAGAGTCGCGCGGATGTTGCGCTCGCGGTAACTGGTATTGCCGGGCCGACCGGAGGTACACCCGAAAAACCTGTGGGTATGGTTTGGCATGCGTGGAGTATGCGCGATGCAGCTCCGGTGACTCAAGTTGAACATTATTTAGGCAACCGTTACGAGGTGCGCCAACAAACCGTTGAAACAGCGCTTCAGGGTATTTTGAAATTGTTAGCCTAAGCTTCTCTTTTTATCCTCTATTTTTATCTGTTATACGCGGCGCTTTTTTTATTAAATCTTTGTGTATTTTTGCGCTTAACCCCAATAGGTATCTATGAAATAATTGCCGCTTAAATAATCGGCTGTCTCATTATGGCAGCAAAAGGCGCAACGCTTTGGCAGCAGGCGCTTGCATTATTTGAAGAGTAGTTAATTAGAGGACATCAATAGTGGATGACAACAAAAGAAAAGCCTTAACCGCAGCACTGAGTCAAATCGAGAAGCAGTTTGGCAAAGGATCTGTAATGCGCATGGGTGATGAAGGACCTGCGCGAGATATCGAAGCCATATCAACGGGATCGTTAGGCCTGGATGTCGCATTGGGTATAGGTGGTTTACCACGCGGTCGGGTTGTTGAAATATACGGACCTGAATCTTCAGGTAAAACGACGCTCACCTTGCAAGTGATTGCTGAAGCGCAAAAACTCGGTGGTACGGCGGCATTCGTGGATGCGGAGCATGCCCTGGACCCAGTTTACGCAAGAAAGCTGGGAGTCAACGTCGATGATTTACTGGTGTCGCAGCCGGATACCGGCGAGCAGGCTCTGGAAATAACCGATATGCTGGTTCGTTCCAGTGCCGTGGATGTCGTGGTCGTGGACTCGGTAGCTGCCCTGACCCCGAAAGCAGAAATTGAAGGTGACATGGGTGATCACCATGTTGGTTTGCAGGCGCGTTTGATGTCCCAGGCGTTACGCAAACTCACCGCCAATATCAAACGTTCCAACACACTGGTCATTTTCATTAACCAGATCCGAATGAAAATTGGCGTGATGTTTGGTAATCCTGAAACCACCACCGGTGGTAATGCGCTGAAATTTTATTCTTCCGTTCGCCTGGATATTCGTCGTACCGGCGCGATCAAGAAAGGTGATGAAGTCCTGGGTAATGAAACCCGCGTTAAAGTGGTCAAGAACAAGGTTGCACCGCCATTCAAACAGGCCGAATTTGATATCCTGTATGGCGAAGGCATTTCGCGCGAAGGTGAAATCATTAACCTTGGGGTACAACAGGGTATCGTTGATTAAAGTGGCGCCTGGTACAGTTATAACGGGGATCGCATTGGCCAGGGCAAAGATAATGTGCGCAATTTCCTGAAAGAAAATCCAGATATTGCGGCTGGTATCGAAGCACAAATCCGCGCCCAATTGTTAC
>NZ_CDLKIE010000482.1:0-4556 GCF_975902315.1 Kaarinaea lacus
CGAATCTGAATTACAGATGTCTGCCAACGATTTACTGGTGCGCTATGAAGTCCATAAGAATGTTTTGCTTTATACAGGGGTCAGGCATTTCTTCACCAAGCTGACTATGGACATTACGCCTTTAGGTTCGGGCATCATAGCTATCAACCAAAAATTAACCGTTGCCGATGAGAACTTATTTGACTGGCTCCTTGGCATAAACCTGAATTACAGGTTCAACAATCGTTGGGGAATTATGATTACCGGTGACCTAGGTACAGGAGATAATGATACCGACTATAGCATTAATGCCGTAGTCGCTTTCAAAATCAACAAGCTTCACAACGTTTGGGCGGGCTATCGTTACCTGGAAATCGGCAATGAAACCGAAACCGATGGGCTAAAGTTTGATATCACCTTTGCTCAGCAAGGACCCATGTTAGGTTGGGCTTTTACTTATTGAGATCGAGCCAACGCCAGCGAACTAACTAACATCCACGTCATCTATTATTCTCGAGCGCTCATAAGCATCATGTTTTTGCTTTTGTCGACTCAGTATTTCAAGCAACAGGAATGCACCCACAATGTATGCGCCAGCCAGAATTATCTGAGCAATACGCGTGTAAAATTTACTTTCCGCGTCACCACCCATATCACCCGTTGTCGAACCGACTAACAAAATCACAGTAGAAAAAGCCGTCGCATACAATCCAGCCATTGGTTTGCCGGAAAATAGTCGTTCACCATAGAACAAGCTGAACAATATAGTAAGCAATATTAAAAACACAAAACTTGGCACGGCTACCAACAGGTTATAAAACAATATTGCTGCTACACCGCCCGCCGTATTACCGATTACCAGGGCTGCACTTCCTTTGGCACCGGTCTTTACATCCGGTGTTTGAGCAAGCATAGCGATAAATATCATCACTAAAAGCATATTGGTCATCTGAAACATAAAGAATATTACTATAACCGGCAGAACCACCAATGTACTGATAGCAGCACTTCGTATTTGTTCGCGATCAGTCATGGCTGGATGAGCAGCGGGCGCAGCTGCTTTAGTCGCCTCCGTAACTGGATCAGGAATAAAACCATGAGCAATCCAGACGAAAACAAAAGCCAAACCACCGGATAGCATCAAACCACTCGTAATACTGGTCGCCAGACTAAAGGACACTGTTCCCATCAAGGGAATCGCTGTAATTCCAATCAGCAAAAAAGCAACAACTAATGGCGATACACCACGGACATTGGCATAAAAGATATGAAACAGAAGAATAGAAATAGAGAGAAGGCAGACAATGGGATAGTGAACAGTAAAATAAGTAATAGCCAACCCAACACCACAACCAAGACCAATTACCAGCGTCACGACTAGCCCAGCACGAAAATCAGGACAGGGTGCTGGCGAACCAAGAAACTTGGCGACAAAGATTGGCGTAACGAAAAAGAGCGGCCAGGCGAAAGCAAACGACGCAGCGACACTTAACGTGACACCAAACGTAAAACGCAATATGCGTATGACGTTAGGGTCAGTGGTGTCGAGCCATTGTGAAGGTTTTAGCGTAAACATTTTCATTTAGCTATATTGTCATTGAGAGCAACCGAATTGAGCGCGGCAATCTATTCGCTTTCTAATTCAAACAGCGAGATTGCTTCGTCACTATGTTCCTCGCAATGACAAGGTAAAGCTTCTATGCACTGTCATTGCGAGCGACCAAAGGGAGCGCGGCAATCTAATAAACATACGAAAACAAACTCGTCAATCGTATTTGCAACCACCCCAGAGCATTAAACAGGAAATTACCTCCCGTATAGACAATCACATCCGCCTGCCCACCTTCACGGCGAAAACCTTTGGCGTCGTCGCCAACAAACTTAATAATGACCGGAAATCGTTGCGGATCACGCAACCACCCCGACGAAACACTGATCTTTGGTAACTCACCCGGTGCTGTAGACTGTCCCCAATTCACACCGTAACCAATACTGATTACTTCACCTTTAAATACTTTACCAGGCGCAACATCCAGCACTATTTCCGCTTCATCACCTGCTTCTATATTCCCAAGATTGTTTTCGCGCATATAGGCTTCCACCCATACTGCCCTGGTGGAAACAAAAGTCATTACCGGTTTACCCGCCTGCGCATAATGTCCAACATCTACACGGACGTCAGTGATACCACCAAACGAAGGTGCTACAACGCTGGTATTGTTCAAATCAAGGCGAGCCTTATCCAACGCAGATAATGCCTTGCGAATTTTAGGATTATCTGCACCCTTTTTTCCCAGATGTTCTTTAGCCCTTTGCAAATCAGCTTCGGCATTAATCACCTTGGCCTGTTCCTGCTCCACCTGGACACGCGCCCGATCAATATCTGCCTGGGGCACCACGCCCAGGTCTTCCACTGCAATCAAACGATTGGCATCGACCTGAACTCGTCTTAAGGTGGCTTGCGCTTTCGCCAGGCTTGCTTGCGCAGCGGCCACACCTGCCGTTTCTGCACCAATATCCTGCCCGGCTTTTTCCAAATCCGCTTCGGCTTTACGCACCGCTATTTCAAAGGGTTCCGGGTCAATCTTGAATAAGGTTTTTCCTTCGTCCACTACAGCGTTGATCGCCACGTTAATCTCACTGATAACGCCAGACACCTGTGACGCAATAGGCACGATGTATCCTCGCACCCTTGCCTGGTTCGTTGATGGCGTTAACCGATCGGCGATGACATACCAGAAGAAAAACACAAGTACCACACCCACCATAATCAACGTAAGCTTGCGAACAGAGGCAGGCTTTTTGTCGTTGCTCGTATCTTTTTTTTCTTCTGCACTTTTTTCCGGTGCATCGGATTGTTTTTCAGGGTTGTTTGTTTTTTCTGAGTTGGACATTTTTATATTCCGAAAAATAATTCGTTTGTCAGTTTTTGATGCACAATTTTCTTCTACTTTTACTTCAATTCAACTTACTACGTTATCCCCTTCTCCCCTTGAGGGGAGAAGGATGGGATGAGGGGTGAAATATATTTAGCATCATAAGTTAAACTCTTACCCCTCACCCTGGCCCTCTCCCCAAAGGGGAGAGGGAAATATATTTTGTACGGTAAATATTATTAAGCCTTCTCCGCCCCCACTTCTTCACCTAAACTTTCCGCCTCTTCCAGCATTTCGGACAAGTTTTCCGGATACAGCCACACAATGAATAATTTATAAAACAACGCTAGCACTACTGCGCCTACGAACAAGCCAATGATTCCAGAAAGCATCATGCCACCAATGGCGCCAATCAGGATGATTAACATTGGTACGTCAACACCACGCCCTAAAAACATCGGTTTTAGAAACGCATCACTCATGCTGACCACAATACTCCAGATGGTGAATAACACGGCCGGTGTCGTATCGGCTACTGAGAACACATAAAAGATAATCGGTAAAAGCACTAATATAGGTGGCAATTGAATCACCGCGAGAAACAGCACCAGGAATGCCCACAAACCAGCAAGTGGTACACCCATGACTAATAAACCTATGCCTGCCAGCAGGGCTTGAATCATCGCAACGCCCAGTACACCTTGCGCCACACTGCGTACTGTAGCTGCCGCAATAACAGCGAAGTCGGCACCATGCTGTCCGGCTAGTCGCATGGTAAACGCTTTAGTAAAGTTAAATCCGCCTTTTGCATTCACCATTAACACGCCGGCAATGATGACGGAAATAATAAACTGCACGATACCCGCACCAGTACCAGCCGCAGCACCAAGCAACCAGTTAATCACCCCTTTCATTTGCGGTCCAGCTTTTGCTATTGCGGCTTCAAGGTTTGTTGATGCCAGTTTCCAATATTCATAAAGCTGTTCGCCTACCAGGGGCCAGGTGGCAACACTCTCTGTTGGTGGCGGTACTTTTAGTGAACCTTCTTGCAGACCCTCAGATATATACTGTGCACCCTCAATCATGGAAGCTGATAAAAAGTACGATGGTATGAGGATTAATGCCAGAATGGAAAGCGTCAATATAACGGTCGCCATCTTTTCTTTGCCACCCAGCTTATTGCTCAACCACCCAACAATGGGGTATAAGGCCACCGCTAACACGATCCCCCAAACCACTAAGGTAATGAATGGTCGCACGATCTGAAAACACCACACGACGATCAATGCCAGAAACGCGATTTTTATCACAGCTTCTACAGAATTCTTTACAAAATCACCATCAGGACTAGCAGAGTTGATAGTCATATTTGCCTCTCAAAAGCTCAATTATTTTTATTCCGCAAATTACCTGGCGAGCGGATACCCCACACGACAGCGTAAACGTTACCATGGTTCTTCTCTGACACTAAGCTTATTGCAGCAGGGATGATTGTTCTTGCCAATTTGTGCCACCAGGCACCTATTAATAGAACGATTATTAAACAGTTAGTTATTGATATTCCTCAATCCCACTGGCGTGAAATGGCAATTCACTCATGGCGTAATATGGTAAATTCCGATGAAGAGATTGTGGATATACTTGTATGTAGTTATCATTGGTTAGTTTTTGATCGCAGGACAAACACAAAGACATGGACCC
>NZ_CDLKIE010000483.1:0-3587 GCF_975902315.1 Kaarinaea lacus
AAATGCATGTGATTATTCAATCGAGCTTGTCCCTTTAACCCAGTACCGTGCGGATAATTTACCAATAAGTAACTGGAAGTTTAGCGCCTCCGGCCACCTGTACTCACTCTCTATTAACTGCTGTCTTGTCAGGAAAAATGGCTCTGCTTGCCATACATGAACTCATTCTTGAAGTTTACCCCTGGCGGCTCTGGATTTCTACGAGATAATAAACGCCGTTTCTATTATAAGTTTTCAAATAAATATTTACATCCAGACCCTGCTCACCCGCCACTTGTTGCGCCAGTTCCAGTCCTCGATCATATAATGCGAAAACCCCTTTACCGTCTGGCGTCAAGTGTTCCTTTAAACCTTCCAGGATAGAGGTCAGGAACGCAAGGTTTGAATCCGTGTGAGAATAATCATATATTTTATTTGGGTACCCCAAACCCTGAGGGGGGTTCGATACTATCAAATCAAATTTTTCATTATTAGCAATAACAGAATACGCCCCCTGGTTATCCATAGAAACAAGCCGCACATCCATTTTATTCTCGAACCCTAAACGTTCTGCGTTATAAACCGCATTAGCTACCGCATATGGATTTATTTCAGTTGCCACCGATTTCTTAGCCCCACTCTGTAACGCAATTAGTGAAAGAACACCTGACCCCGCCCCTAAATCCAGGATAGTCTTCCCCTTCACGATCCGTTCGTTATTGAGATAATTTCTTAATGGAAGACCCAGGCCAAATGCGACATTGTCAAAAACTGCAACCTCCCGAGAAAGTTGCTTCACATACTGCTTTTTTGATGTCTGGATCAGGGTATTTATTTCATCATCTGACAAAGAACTATTATTTAAAAGAGTGCAGCCAGTCATTAAACTGCAAATACATACTACTCTTAGAGCCATTAACATTACATCTGCCTCATGTAATTCTTCGCATTAATATTATCTCGAGTATTCCAGTAATTGGACTATCCTAAACCTGCTCAAAGAGGGTTCTTCTCCCCGCAACTCGAGCGAAAATCACTAACCGCTTTGCAGCATAAAAAACAGAGCTTCGTGCCCAAATTCAGCGTAGTACTCCATATGCATTTCCATGATACGAAAACGGTTACGGTCCAGCATATCCAGGATATAGGGAATATTTTTTACAAAGCTGGTTTGATAATAAATGCGCGCATTGGGTTTCATGTACTGACGAATTTCAGCGAACAAGCGTTCATGGAGCTCGTTACGTTTATTATTATCGCTTTCAAAAGGGAAGTTAATATTGACGAAGAAGACGTCGAATTTTTCGTCATCATCGACTGGCTCGAATAAATCACCGACACGAAAATCAATTTTATCGTCAACATCATGTAGTTGCGCATTAACTTTGGCGTTTTCTACGGCAGGCGCGTATATGTCGGTGGCAACGATGCGCTTTGCTTTTTCAGCCGCAAATACAGCATGTACACCCGATCCTGTTCCAAGATCAAGCACCTCTTCACCTTCATTGACTTTGGAATGTTCCAGTAGATAGAGACCGTTTATTGTGATGGGCCTGACATCCGGGTTAACACGAAATTCCTTATTATGCACCAGAACCTTGTTAGGTTGATTTTTTTCGAAATCCTTTCTCGTATTGTAATACCAGACCAGCCTGTATTGGCCGGAATGTTTCAGTTCCCAGGTGCTGTAGTATTCGTTGTTTTCGGCAAAGGCAGTCACCGGTATAACGCAGCTCACGTAGAGGATTACCGTGACATAAAATGTAATCCTGCTTGTGCCTTTTAGAGTGAAAAGCTGCCGCAATGCCATACCTGTCTTCCTGCTTTGTAAATAGACAAAAAAAATTAGTGCTAATTCTAGCTTCACTCAACGCTCATTTAATTGCATGTCTTCGCATGAAATTAACTAGCGAAAACAGTGAGGCACAATATTAAACTGTCTTTAACTAAAAGACGCAATTTATTGAACGTCTTCTTATTGGAATGGACACATTATAAACAATTTACAGAATAAATCTTCTTCTTTTACTGGATACTCATTGCCTTGCGATTTAATGGTATTTGATAATAAAAGCCTCTAAGCTACCTTTAAAATAGAGTTATCTAATCCAATTTTCATAAGCGTTTGAACCATGGAATATCGGAAACTAGGTCGAACAGATTTAGAAATCAGTCTCATTGGTCTGGGAACCATGACCTGGGGCTTTCAAAATACCCAGGAGGAAGGCTTCGAGCAGATGGATTACGCGCTTGAAAAGGGTATCAATTTTTTTGACACTGCCGAAATGTATGCCATACCACCCACTGCGGAAACCTTTGGCACCACAGAGGCGATCATCGGCAACTGGTTTGCCTCACGCAAGACACGCGATAAGGTGGTCCTTGCCACAAAGATATCTGGGCCTGGGTTAGCCTGGGTACGGGAAGGTAAGAATGTCATTAATAAAGCAAATATTCAGCTGGCGCTGGAAGCGAGCCTGAAACGATTAAAGACGGATTACATCGACCTCTATCAATTGCATTGGCCTAACAGGGGATCTTATCACTTTGGCAAAACCTGGAATTACGCGCCAAAATTCGATGTAGAAAAAGAAGCGGATAACTTCCTCGAAGTATTGCACACCATGCAATCTTTGATTCAGGATGGCAAGATCCGTCAATTTGGATTGTCCAACGAAACCGCCTGGGGTTTAACGAAATGGCTACAACTCGCTGAACAACACTCACTGCCCCGTGCAGTTTCCATTCAAAACGAGTATTCCCTCCTTTGCCGTCACTTTGAACCCGACCTTAGCGAAATTACGATTAATGAAAACTGCGGATTACTGGCCTGGTCTCCCCTGTGCCGCGGTATGTTAAGCGGAAAATACCTGAATGGCGCAAAACCGGAAGGCGCACGACTTACCATTGAAACACGCGTCGAGCACCGAATTCACCCCATGACCGATGCAGCAATTGTTCGCTATATCGATTTGGCAAAACGGCATAACCTGGATGTGTGCCAGATGGCTATTGCATTCGTTAACAGTAAACCCTTTATCGCCTCAACGCTCATAGGCGCTACCAACATGACACAATTAAAAACCAATATCGATGCCATATCCCTTAACTTATCCGATGAAGTCAACAGTGAAATAGAAGCAATTCGGCGCGAGTATCCGGCGCCTTTCTGAAAGAGATTCTGACCAGATAACGGCTTATTTTTTAAAAATACCTGGAAAAGTTTGTTATTGTGCGAAAGGAATTCTTTGAGAGTTGTTTGTCCTATTAGAGGAGTGTCTGGAGCTTATTCAATTACAAACACACGAATCTTTTCCCTGGAAGGGCATGGTGCATTCTACTTAAAATACTACGCTTTTTTCTCTCAAAGCACAGATGACTGCTTCCATTTCCGCGCACGATACTTCCCCGCGCTCACAACTGGATGTGCAGAGGTTGGCACCGGCTATAGGGTAGTCTGAATATTCCACAAAGTGTTGTAGTGCCCCACCTCCTCCCCGGATAATATCCCTGATAACCAGCGGGCTCAACATACCCGCCGACTCCATTATCGGTAACTGGGTAACATTGTGTAAGGCCGTTAGTAATTTGGGGCCAATAAACTGTGG